>JAMCYH010000282.1:0-1688 GCA_023474025.1 Deltaproteobacteria bacterium | reverse complement strand
CTTGGATCAAAAGAGGCTGCTTCGGAATTTTTCGATTTGGGGAATATTTACCAGGCCTGATAACAATCTAATCCAGAAAAACATTTCGGAAATAAGGTTGCTCAACAAGAAGGAATTTTGCGAGCTGTTTCATGATTGTAATATAGTGCGCGAGAAATTTTTATTTTTTACAAAATCTTATATCGCGTATCGGCAACCAGCTCAAAAGTTGGTTCACTGACCGAAAACAGGTTAAAATGAATGCTGAAAATTGAATCAGAAACGTAAGCAAGGTAACAGACTTGTCCATGGAATCCGAATGCTTATCGGAACGATTCCTAACAATTATTGTTTCCACGCTTGATTATTAAATCCAATTAAACTCAGCAAAAAAACTGTCCTGGCAGGAGGAGGTGTTCTGTCAATCTTTCCGTTGCCGGGCTTCATGCCTATACAATGCGCTAAATCATATTCTGAAAGCTTGCTTCCCAGGTTGAGTCTTTTCATAATGTAACGATTAGATTTATTTTCCCAAAACAAAATGTAGGGGGGCCGATCAGGAAAAGTTCTTAATGCCTGATCACAATTCTCTGAGTTTCTAAGACTTACAAATAGTAGTTTGTCATCCAAATTTGGTGAAGGATAAGGTAGGCATTGCATCGGGCAATCAAATTTCTCGGTTTTCCCCACCAAAATGAGCGCTCTTTCGGAAATATATCGCTGAGCTAATTCAAATGGTTTTCGAAATACGGCATATCTCCGGATAATATCCTCTGAGCGAACAGGAACAAAACAAAAAACACAAGTGGTGAACGACAGGAATACAAATGCTGGAACGAAATTTTGACAGTTCAACGGCCTTTTAGACAAGACGTTATGAACATAAATTAGGCCTTTGGCCGAAAGGATTGTCAGTGGAATTAGGAGTTCATAATAATACATCGGTATAGTCAAGACCACTAAGGGCCAATAATAAAAAAAATAGCCCAGAAACAGGCAAACAATAAACGCTAGCCACACGGTATCCCATGAATCCCAAATTCTGATCAGGTCATGTCGGTCGGGAACTTTCCTGATCTTTTCAGATAGTTTAACGAACCCTACAGCCAAGTACTCATTTGAGGGAAGAAAACTTATTGGCCACCCAAATAACCACATATTGATTAAAAAGACGTTTTTAAATAAATGCGAAATGGCGATTGCTGGTGTAAATATTCCATAGTTCCTGATACCAAAACCAAGCCTTTCCTTTATTTGATAATAAAGGAAAGGAAACGTAAGAGGATCTCCAGTGACCGCTGTGTTGTAAGCAAACACCAATATCATGACAATAAAGCCACCAACACCTAGTCCGATTAAAGGAAGAACCCGCCTCTTTGGGTTCCCTACCAAGTATCCTGGTACTCTCAAAAGGGTAAAAGGAAGGGCAAAACAGATGGCCGTCAAGGGACGCACGGTGAAGGACCATCCCAAGCAAATACCTGAAGCCAGCCCCAGAAAGAAGCTTTCATAGAGCTCCAGTTTTAACCAACAGTAAATGAAAAGCAGGATCAAAAACAGCATGGAGACATTGGTTACAAGAGTACCTGAAACGAACCAGAACCATGGAGATATACCCATTAAAAAGCTCGCGGTCGTCGCTAGTTCCTTAGAAGAGTATATGTGGTTTGTTATTGAATACAGAAGGACTAGGTGTTGGTGGCTTTATT
>JAMCYH010000303.1 GCA_023474025.1 Deltaproteobacteria bacterium | reverse complement strand
TTATCATAGCCAGTTTCATCAAATCGGTGTCAGTCTGAAAGTCGCTAAACAGTATCTGGAAGATTATTATCAAACGTATTCGGGTGTTAAAGAGTTTATGGAAAGGGCGCCTGATGATGCAAGCCGGGTAGGGTTTGTTACCACAATCTTGGGACGGAAACGATACCTGCCTGATTTGACGAACCCAAACAAAATGGCCCAACAGGCCGCCAGAAGAATAGCCATAAACACTACGATGCAAGGTAGCGCCGCAGATTTGATGAAACTGGCTATGATAAATGTGCACAGTCGGTTAAAGACCGAAAAACTGCCTGCCAACCTGATTCTTCAGGTGCATGATGAGCTTGTTCTGGAAGCCCAAGAGGACCATCTGGAGGCTGCGATTAATCTTTTAAAGTTTGAGATGGAACATGCTTATGCATTGTCCGTTCCTCTCGTTGTGGATGTTTCTTTTGGCCAGAATTGGGATGAAGCCCATTGATTAAAGATTAAGAAATTGTGCGAAAACATATTCAAGGATAGCGGGTTGAATCATGAACTCTACGTTAGAAGCATGGATATTAACAATAGGGAACGAGATCATCAATGGAGTCATAACGGACACGAATCGGGAAACTATATCCCGTGACCTCAGGTCAGTCGGGATATCGATAAGAGGAATGTCTTCCGTGGGGGATGATATTCCTGCAATGATAAATGAAATTGACAGGGCTATGGGGCTGTCGAGTGTGGTTGTTGTTTCCGGAGGTTTAGGACCCACAGAAGATGACAAAACATCAGAGGCGGTGGCACGCTTGCTCGGTGTTGAATTAGCCCTTGATGTCGAACAATTTGAGCGAATCAAGGATCGCTTCCAGAAATGGGGCAGACCCATGGCGGACAGCAACCGAAAGCAGGCGTTATTACCACAAGGAGCCGAACCTGTTCCAAATGATTATGGGACCGCTCCTGGATTCATGATCGAACGTGATGGCTCAATAGCGATGTTTTTTCCGGGGGTTCCACGCGAGTTAACGAGAATGCTCAAAGAACAGGGAATTCCACGGATATTCAGCAAATTTGGACGCCCTAAGAGTATTTTCCTATCTCGAACGGTCATGGTCTATGGTCTTTCCGAGTCACGATTGGGTGAAATATTACAGGATATTGCGATAGATGAGCCAGGGTTTCACCTTGCTTTCCTTCCCAGGTTTCCGGTAATTAGGCTGAGGCTCGATGTTTCAGGAGAAACGGCGGGTAGGGTAGAGGATACAATGGCGACTAAACTCGGCGTGATCCTCGATAGAATTGGTGAGAATGTTGTTTCCGTCGAGGGAAAGAGCATTGAAGAGGTGACTCTCGAATTGTTGAAGGAGCGGAAGATCACACTTGCGTTGGCCGAATCAATCACTGGAGGGATGATAGGAGAGCTTATTACTCGGGTCCCAGGTTCGTCAGAATGTTTCATGGGATCGGTCGTGAGTTATTCCAACGAAATGAAGGCCGACTTACTCAAGGTTTCCCAACAGACTTTACAGGAATACGGGGCCGTGTCTCATCAGTGCGCCCGTGAGATGGCTATCGGAGCCAGATCTGTCGGTCATGCTGACATAGGTCTGTCTGTAACGGGGATAGCTGGTCCGGATGGGGGAACTAGCCAAAAGCCGGTAGGAACATTTTATGTGGGCATGTCGACGAATGATGGTGTTTTCAGCAGGGGATTTCTATTACCTGGCCCCCGGGATTGGGTGAAGACTTTGGCTGCCACTCAAGCTCTTGACATACTCAGAAGATGGCTAACGGGAATCAGACTTCATGGATCGGAGTTGTAATTCCTGATTGCCACCAGGATGGAAATTATAGTCATAATTTTGGATTGGGATTTACATGGAGTGAGTGTCCTGTGACCTCACTCCATCAACTAGCTCGCTGGGATTATTCGGCAAGGATAGCCTTCAGTTCTTTGTTGAACTCTGGAACGATTTTGAATAGATCTCCGACTATTCCATAGTCAGCCTTTGTAAAAATTGGCGCTTCAGGGTCCTTGTTTATTGCTACTATAACCTTGGACGACCCCATACCGGCTAAGTGCTGAATGGAACCGGAAATTCCGCACGCAATGTAAAGATTCGGAGTAACGGTCTTACCTGTTTGACCAACCTGATCGGAGTGTTTTCTCCATCCTGCGTCCACGGCAGCTCGGGAGGCTCCAACTGTGGCTCTTGATCCAAATATACCGGCCATTTCTTCGAGTAATGTGTAATCGGGACCACCCATGCCTCTGCCGCCTGACACGATGATCTCCGCTTCAGTTAGGTCGACTTTTCCGCTGGTATCAAGGCTAAGGTCCTTGGTGCTATAGGTTGATCGACTGGTATCTACGCTGAAACTAACTTTGGTGATTGCGCCGGATTTAGGAACTTCCGCCGTCTCCAGTACGTTTGGTCTGGCTGTAGCTATTTGAGGAGAAGCGGAAACAGACCATTCGGCAAAGCATTTGCCCGCAAACATAGGACGTTTACCGATTAGGGTCGATCCCTCCAGTCTGAATGAAACACAGTCCGACATCACGCCAGATCCGAGCTTTGCAGCAGTTCTGGGAGCTAGGTCTTTCCCCTGCATCGTGTGACTCATGAGCACTATTTCCGGCTTTGTATCATCTATCAAATGTGTTAGGGCCTGAGCAAAATATTCAGAATTGTAGTTTTCCAATTCCGGGGATTCTATAGAATAAACTGTATCGACTCCAAATTTAGCCAACTCTGGAGCAAATTGTTCCGAACCGGGACCGATCAAAACGGCTCCTAGGTCACCGCCTAGCGAGTCAGCAAGTTTTCTGCCTTCGCTAGCCAACTCGAATGCTGATTTTTTAATTTTTCCTGCCTTGATTTCCGCGTATATTAAAACCTTAGACATTTTATTAAAGCCTCCATAAAATAGACGAATATGGTGTCGTCGTCAGAGTTATATTACCTTGGCCTCGGATCGCAGCGCCTGAACTACCACCTTGGCCGCCTCCTGGGGTTCTAATCCTTCAAACTTCTTGCCGGCTTGACGAACGGAGGGCATAGTATAGTTGTTGCCCTGAAGTTTTGACGCCGGAGCAAGCCCCAGATCGGCAACAGTCTTCTTTGCCACAGGTTTCTTTTTGGCCTTCATAATTCCGGGAAGGGACGCGTATCTAGGCTCGTTAAGACCCTTTTGGGATGTGACTACACAAGGAAGGGCACACTCAACGATCTCCTTTCCTCCCTCAATATCCCGTTCACAAGTTACGGTTTTCTTGTCCTGAGAAACATCGATCTTCGTCACCAATGTAATCTGGGGAATTTTAAGCATCTCAGCTAACATCGCCCCAGTCTCTGCAAAGTCATCGTCAATGGCGCGATGTCCGCAAAATATAATGTCATATTCAAGACCGCTAGAGGCGGCAGCTAACGTTTGTGCCATAACGAAGGGATCACCGTTATTGACTGAGTCATCACAAACGTGAACACCACGATCGGCTCCCATTGCAAGAGCCGTTCGTATGGCCTCGACGCATCTATCTGGTCCGATGGTGAGTATTACAACCTCACCTGCCTTGAATTTTTCTTTTAATCGCAATGCTTCTTCGACACTGAACTCGTCGTACGGGTTGATGACATATTTTATGCCGTCCGTCACAATCCCCGAGCCATCGCCATTAACTTTGATCTGAGTCTCTGTATCCGGGACCTGTTTAAGACATACCAGAGATTTCACTTCTTACTCTCCTTTTAATTAATCTTGCTGCTAGTTGGTAAAATCACGCTTCCTTTAACTTATAAACTTAATAATATTAAAGAAGAATAGCCACACTAGTCAAGATAAATGCAACAAATATTGATTTATAAATCAATATTTGTTGATGGAGACCGCATCTGGTCGGAAAAAGTGTCGGAAGAACGCGCAAGCCGAGATAAATTTTGTGGGTGGAGTTTATGACTTGACGGTTAGCCTAAGGTGTCAGCTAACTCATTGACTTTCTCAAATCAGAATGTGTCAAAATGTTGCAGAGGGGAAACGTACTGACTCAACGAGCAGGTCCGGCCTTCTTTTCAAGATCGGCTATTTCCTCTTGTATTCTAGCTTGACCCTTATGTGAAGATTCCAGTTTCAGCGCCATGCGATACCATCTGAGGGATTTATCAAATTCACCTTTTTGTCTGGCTATGTAACCAAGATGCTTGATGGCCATGATATTATTTGAATCCATTGCCACTATCGCGCCTAAATCTTTAACTGCTTCGTCATATCTTCCCATTTGTTCGAGGATATAAGCGCGATTACCCAGGGCATTAAACATCTTCGGATTTAGCGCCAAAATTCGGTCCAAATCTTTCAGTGCGCTTTCATGCTCGCCCATATCAAAATAAAGGGCAGCCCGGTGAATTAGAGCTTTAGTATTGGTAGGATCGACGGTTACGGCCTTGGTGAAATCTTTAACTGCTCGCGAGAAGTCACCAACAAGTCTGAAAGCCATACCTCGCGCGATGTATAAGGAGGCCATCTCGGGATCAAGCTTCACTGCCCTGTCGAAATCTCCGATTGCCCTGTCATATTTGCCGAGAATCAAAAGAACTTTACCACGGTTGTAAAAAGCTGTGGCATTCTTACCAGAGGCCTTGATTGAAGAGTCAAACAGGGTGACAGCTTGGTCATAAGCGCCGGCATTGGCCTTTATTATAGCCTGATGGCAGAGCTCGGACGACCTGTTTTCGTCTTTCACCCCCTGTATTCTTTTTGCCCCAAAAACAGGGATTGTCAGTAAAACAATAAAAAAAAGGACTGGTACAATTTGCTTTAAATATTTCATGATAATTTACTGCTTCGCTTTAGACGTCGCTCCAGCGTTACGAGTTAACGCCGACGCAGGCGCATGGGGTCTTTCTTTCAAAAAGAAAGCAAAAAAATCTTTCGAGTAACTGTCGTCGTACCGGTTCAAAGTGTAATTTGCCTGCTCTGGGGACAATTTGGCTTTTCGAACCATATTGCCAAAGACGTCTCTGATATAAAGATTTGCAACAATGTTGTCAGGATTGGCGTCTCCATGGAGCCCTCTTTCGCAACCGGCTAATACGAGCGCTCTTGCAAGATCTTTGCTTCCTATGTGGTGTCCTATTGCAAATACAAGATTTCCATCTTTTCTGATCCCAAAAGCGCTTCGGTGAGCTACAAACCAGGCGTGTTTGCCGTCTACGTCCTTGCCTCCACCGCCAAGCAGGAAGCCCAAACCAATTTCTGAATCTTCCATTCGTCCCTTGCGGAATACTGATTGAACAACCATCCCGTCTTTAACTATCAGGTGCCGAAGTTGCCTGGCGTCCTGCACCAGTTCCAAGGGAATATCAGGAGTCCACTCTCTGATGTCAACGGAGCCGTCCTTGTAGATTATAAGTGTCGCCACGCCATTGACCATTGGATACATTATTTTTCCACGAAAAATCGCACCTGCCCCCTTGGAATGACGCTGCATCCACATTGCGTTTGTGACCGCCATTATTTTAGAGCGCATGTTCGATTCGACTTCGGAGTTTCCTTTGGCGGCTGCGGGTTCCTGGGACCCTACGTAGTACCGCATAGTCGCCATACTCATGTCCACGACCATCATATAAACAACGGCGTTGGGGAAATCCACACTGGGTCTGTAAAAGGTCTTGTAAATGAGCGGCCTGCCGCGACTATCTCGGGGCGAACCAGAAGACTGCCAGACCCCCTCACCCTGTAATGCAGGTGATGTATAAAGCGGTTTGATATTATCCAGCTTAAGCATGTCCAACGGGTCTCGGGTCAACAGGTTGAATTCACCCCGTTCCGGCAGGATAACGTCATCATCATGGACTTCTGCGTTTTTCGAGTTCTCAGGGAGTTGACTACCGTCAACGATTTGGCTCTGCGGCTGGCTAACGTTGGCAGAGCCAGGCTGTGCAGAGGCCCCGTGTGTCATTTTTTTTGCAAGTAATACCCTGCGAGAAGCGTTGGAAGATTCCGCAAAAGCAAGTGAGTTTAAAAAAAACAGCAAGACGAACAAAAGGTTAATTACCAAAGATTTTTTTGACAATTCTCAAACCCTCTTGAAATACTTTGTCAAAATGTAATTCTAAGATTTAAATCATATATTACCTATGATAACTTAAAATATAAAAAGTTTCAAGGCTAAAGCGCTATAACTACCTATTAATCTGACAGAAGCAGCATGAGGCTAGATGTTTAGGCGAGCTGGTTCTCTGGTTTGTATGTGGAAATATGCGGTCTCAAAATCATGAACCATATTGAAGCAACGCCTTTGCCATAACCTCTTTTGAAACGACTCCAAAAAAAGACCCCTTTATCTCCCCATCACGAATTATAAAAATCGCCGGGATCTTGGTTATTCCGAATCTTCTGGCTATAAGGTTTTTGTCTGTATTAATCCTCCCGACTATGGCTTTTCCCCTCATGTCTTTGGCTAGTTGTTCAAGAACCGGGTCAAGCATTCGGCAAGGGAAACACCAGTCAGCATAAAAATCAATAAGTATGGGCTTCTTTTTTGAAGCCTCCACAACTTCAGCTTCAAAATTATCGTCTGTAAAATGCCTGATGTCAGATGAATCACTTTTTTCAAACTTTTTTGCGCCAGTCAATGCGGCTAGAGAATACCCACTACGGTGGGCAGACCACAAAATTATCCCAACTCCTACGAGCAAACACACAGCTATCGAAATTACTAAGACGCTGGTTCTCTTCATGACGCC
>JAMCYH010000273.1:2925-6812 GCA_023474025.1 Deltaproteobacteria bacterium | reverse complement strand
TTATGAAATTCAATCCAAGCCTCCCTATGATAAGCGTTCTTTCTACATCTCCAAGGTAGGCTTTCCCACCTTAATCTCCTGTCCAGTTTTTGGGGTCCATTATACTCACTCGACTTTAGGTTCAGGTTACACGCTAGAATCGGAGCTCATGAAGGGTGTGAAGGGAGTTGGGGTAAGATGTCACGAAATTTGTAACAGTTGCGACAAAGTTACAAGTTGAACAGGTTTATGTTTTACGAGTTAGCCCGTATCAACAAGCAGCCTGCACTTAAAAGTCGTGTTCAACTGTCCTAATTTCTTGAACCACTGCTTTTTTCAACCAGGCGGGTCCGTTTTTGCTTAACCCTTTACAACGGACGACGAAAGACCATATTGGAGCGTCGCAAAACTCCCAATCGGGAAACGACCATGATACGCAAGAAAGTCAATCGCACTGTCAGAGAAATCCTAAGTCCGAAATTCTTTTAATTTTTGGCTACAAGACTCCTTTTTGTCTGACGACCTACACACAGGGGTCCACCTCACCTCACTAGTTACTCAGACTACTTCATTATTTTTTTTCTTGACAGCCCTATTTCAAAAATTTTATACCTTATACTCAGGCTAGACCGGGCGGTCAGTCTACCATACGGCTAGCTCTACAGGAAAGAACTATGAACGAAGACAAGAAGGTGAAAGAAAAAATACTCGAGAAAAGTATTAAAGCGTTTCTATCCAAGGGTTTTCGAGGAACGACCACGAAAGAGATAACCAGCGCCGCAGGAGTGGCAAAAGGCACCCTTTACTGGCATTTCAAGTCCAAGGATGAAATTCTCGACGCAATTTTAGAAAAATTTCTCAAAGAGTTTGTTGGCGGAATTAGCGACACAGTGACCAATTCTTCGGAGAATTTTGTCGGTAAGTTTAAAGCTTTTTTTAAGTTTGGAAGTGAATTCAGCCGCGACAATCTGGAATTGATGTTGGTTTATCAAACATTGCTTGGAGAAATCGTAGGGTCCAAATCAAAAGCGGAAATGAAAATGAAGGTCATCCAAAATCGCTACGATCATTTGGTCCAAACGCTTCTCGATGAGGGGAAAAAGGAAGGTGTTATCAGCGAGGATGTAGATACCTATATTCATGCCCGGATTATGACCGCAGCCCTGATTGGAAGTTATCTCCAGTGGTATCTGAACGCAGGTTCTTATGATTCTGAATATGTTCGACTTTATGCCATGACAATCAGAAAGACATTGCTGAAGTGGGTAGGGGTAGAAATCGATAGGTAGTTGTTCTGGGAGATCCCTCAAGATTGTTAAAAGGAAAATAGGGTGATGAAAAAAGAGTTATCGAGCTGATTTTTTTAGATTGGCCAATAGACCGGTCGGTCGGTCTAGGTGGACCTCTGTTAACTAGTGGCAAGGGCTTCTGGTAGGACAGGAATAGACATTAACTACAACCGAATGAAAGGAGGGCTGAAAATAATTCAGCATGTGATGAAAGGGAATGAAAAGCTTTGGAGAAACTAATTATCCCAATACCAGGAGGTACGAATCATGGATTACTTAGATAGTAATTTAGGCTTGTCCGACGACGATCTGGCGGTAAGAGAGGCTGCCCATAAGTTTGCCAAAGAGATTATGCGGCCCACAGCTAAGAAATTGGAGCAAATGACACCGGAAAAAGTAATAGCAGAGGATTCCCCTCTTTGGCATTTTCTTAAGAAGGCCTACGAATTGGGATACCACAAGGTCCTTTTTCCCGAAGAAGTAGGGGGCATGGGCCTAACTCCATTACAGCAGGCTATTGTCATGGAGGAATTAGGTTGGGGGAGTAATGGGCTGTGCATCCAATTGGGGGCAGCTGGTTCCCATGCCCTGGGTGGCTTGATGAGCATGAATCCGACTCTGTTGGAGGAATTCACCATACCCTTCTGTAACTGCACGGATGGGAGCATTCGAGGTTGCTGGGGGGTCACTGAACCGGATCATGGCTCTGATACCCTTGGTTTTGGCGACCCCTTTTTCGAATCCTCTCAATTGCGCGCAAGTTGCCGAGCCAAGCGTGATGGGGACGAATGGGTCATCAATGGACAGAAATCCGCTTGGGTCTCCGGCGCCCCGGTAGCTACCCATTGCCTGCTTCATACGCAAATTGATCCCTCCAGAGGTTTTGCGGGGATTGGAGCGGCCATTGTACCTCTGGATCTCCCCGGATGCTCCAAAGGCAAACCCCACGAAATGTTGGGAATGAGAGAACTCAATCAATGTGAGCTTTACTTTGATGACGTCCGGATCCCGGCACATTACATGTTCTTGGATAATGCCGACTATTATCCTGCTTTTGCCAACCAGATTCTAGCCGGCTTCAATATGACTGTAGCATGTTACGCGACGGGTATGGCCAGGGCCGCCTTTGAGGAAGCCTTTTCATACTGTCAGCAGAGGGTCCAGGGAGGACAGCTCCTTAAAGAGCACCGTTCTATTAGACAGATAATATTTAAAATGTTCAGCCGGGTTGAAGCCTGCCGGGCATTGAGTCGGAACGCTGCCCTGTTGAATTCGAGTATCGTCCCTGCCTTTCCTGAATATTCGATTGCCGCTAAGACTACGGCCACCGAAATGGCGTTTCAGAACGCCTATGATGCGATTACGATCTTCGGGGCGAATGGGTTGACCAAGGAATATCTTCCGGAGAAACTCTTTCGTGATGCCCGAGCAAACCTTGTTTGCGATGGTACCACGGAGACGCTCCAAAAGGTGGGAGGATATACACTGTTTGAGACTTATCCCAGGCCGCGCGGGAGCATGCAGCGCATGCGTTAGAATCTTATAGGAGGCTTCTAATATGCCCAGAATCTATTTAAACGAATGGCCGCCCCAAAGCCCGCCAGCCTTGGCTAAAAAAGAGAATGTTCTTTTGGCGGCTAGACTGATGGCCAATGCAGCCCTAACCGCCCCAGTCAGCGGGGGCATCCATGGCTATGAGGCCGATATCGCATATGGCGCAGAGGAGTTGGAAGCAATTGCAAGGGAAATGGAACGATTGGCGCACCAAGAAGTCCCTCGAAGGCTCAAAAAGATGTTTCTCTATGAAGCCGCAATGTTGCGCGAGACAGACGTTGTTCTCTTCATCGTTGCGCGAGACAGACGTTGTTCTCTTCATCGCCTCTTTCCGCGCCCATTCCGCGCCCTTTGATGTGGGGTGCGGCTTGTGTGGCGGAAAGATGGATTGCTCCTTCTTTTATGAGCGGGTTTCACATGTGAATGGGATTGTGGATACAACCGACCGAAGCCGCAAGACGGCGATTAAAGGTCCTATGTGTATGTGCAGGATCCATGACTTGGGATATGCCCTGGGATCTGCGCTTTGGATCGCGGCCGATCTCTTTGTCGATTGTAAGCCCTTGTATTCGGTGGGGCTGGCTGGACGCAATCTCAACTATTGCCCGAACTCAGAGGTTGTGGTTGGAATCCCTCTGGCCGTGTTGGCCAAGAATCCTTATGTGGATATTCCATCCGACTACCATCTGATTAACATGAAAAGCCAAGTCGACGGTGTTCGCCGGACAGCGGCCGTTACCCGTCAACTCGGATCAATCCCGTATCAGCATTTTGATCCAAGTCAGGAGAAAAAAGAGAAAGATGAAGAGAGGGAGGGATGATCAATGGCGAAATATGATGGATACAAATTAAGCGAGGATCACCTTTTGCAGGTGGCCGGCGCCTGTTCAACCGCCGCGGCGAAGGCTCCGACCTTGACCGGAAAGCTCGGACTTAAGCTCGCAGTCATAACCGGAGAAGACTTAATGCCTGCCATCGAGTTCATGGAGGGTGTGGCACGGACGGCCGTCTTCCTCGCCGCTGATGCTATCGGATATCGCAAGATGATCGAACAAAACCCAAATG
>JAMCYH010000273.1:0-2915 GCA_023474025.1 Deltaproteobacteria bacterium | reverse complement strand
AAGCCTATTGGGTGGAACTGCGGCGGCTGCGGTTTTACCACCTGCGCCGAGTTCTCCAAATACATTCGTAAAAACAAAGATGTCCTCTTTGGCGGACCAAGCTGCCTTTGGAAGATGATTGACTTGGGCATTGCGGCGGATTACGCCTGCGCCGCTGCGGCCCGGCAACGGGTAGAAGCGCGTATCCAGGTTAGCTTTGGGATGATGTGGCGGGCCATTGGCAGCCCAGGCTTGGAGGGATCTTCCATGATCCTGTCCTTGCCTCTTGGGCAGGTGGGCTCCAGTATTTGGTTCGACCGGAAGTATTCCGAGCAAATTCTTGAACCCGACCGTGTCGCCAGTATGATGAAATTAGGATCTCCGAGTCTCTGGTTAGGTTTTTCCGGAACAGGCGAGTCTCTGCTGAAAACCAAACAGCGTTGGTGGGAGGATCCGGATTTTTTGACTACCAAAAAGGAATAATTGGGCGGGCCGCTTCATGGCTTCGATCATTATGAACCATTTAAAACAAAGGAGAAAAGAGATGGGCTACACAACCGTAAGAGAGACTTTTGAAAAGATGCCGACAGTGTTTGACGCTACAAGGGCGAAAGGAATCAATTCCGTTGTCCAGTACATCATCAACGGGGCGGGAGGCGGAAACTGGTTTATCGAATTAAGGGACGGAAATTGCCGGATAGAGGAAGCCACACATGAATCTCCTAAGGTCACGATCACTATGAACGCCGGGACTTGGCTGGCCTTGGTCAATAAGGAAATAAACGGTATGCAGGCCTTTATGAGCGGTAAACTAAAAGCTGCTGGGGACGTTACGTTAGCTCAAAAAATCCCTTTGATTTTCCAGCTTTAAATTATTGGGTTCTGTTATCCGAACGTAGCCATCTATCCTACGGGCGTCTAAATTTAGGCGATTTTGGCCTTTATCAGGCTTCCGATATATTCAACTGGTATGACCGCCCAACCGATCTCGCTCTATGGTTGGTAGCTCATGATTTAAGGGCTTTCTAGGCTCAGACCTGAAGGAATTACCCGTATCATGAAAGGACCGGAGGCGGCAGACTGGGGGCCCTTTGATGCGGCGCTGCTCCGGGCTGTAGATGAGTTCCACGGAGACACCTCTATCGTCAAGAGTACCTGGCGGCTTTGGCCCGCAGGACATCGAAAAGCAACACATGGATTTAGTCATGACGGTTCGGCAAGGTAATCTGGTTTCCATGTTCCTGAACAGCTTCGGCGTTCAATTGGATCAGGGGTTTTCCGGATTTCCAGAGTTCAAAAAATATGGACTACCTAGAAAGGAAGGCACAAATGAAAATTATGACATGGAGTGGCAACGTAGCGCTGGTTACTGGAGCCGCATCAGGTATCGGCCGCGCCGTAGCCCTGGCTTTTGCTGGCGAAGGAGTCCGGGTAGCGGTAGTCGATATCAATACCGACGGAGGACAAGAGACCGTCCGACAAATTGAGCGGGCAGGCGGGGAATCCGTGTTTTTGAAATGCGACGTACGCCGGGAGGATGAAACCCAGGCCATGATTGAAGGAGTTGTCAAAGAATGGGGGAGGATTGATTATGCCTGCAATAACGCTGGGATCCATAACGATCTGCCGGGGGTCATGGCAGAAGTGGACCAAGACTTATGGAATCGAATCATGGCTGTGAATTTAACCGGTGTTTTCCTGTGTATGAAATATGAGATCTTGCAGATGGTGAAGCAGGGAGGCGGGGTGATCGTCAATATGGCCTCCATAGCCGGTCTTATAGCGGAACCGGGATCTTCAGCGTATACCGCCTCCAAACATGGAGTGATGGGTCTCACCAAAGCCGCAGCGCTGGATCATATCAGTGATGGTATTCGAATTAATGCGGTCTGCCCTGCATGCATCGATACCCCGATGTTGGCTTCGGCTCCGGAGGAGGTTAGACAATATTTGAAAAGCCTCCATCCCATCGGGAGGTTCGGGGAGCCGGAAGAAGTGGCTGGCTCTGTGATGTGGCTTTGTTCGGACCTGGCTGGCTTTGCAACAGGCACGGGTGTAGCACTTAATGGCGGTGTTCTGTTCAACTAAGGACGGTATCGGAAATAGGGTAGGAGGGCACACACGGGAAGTCGGGACAAAAAATAAAAGGAGATAATGTGGCAGACGAAAGACCCTATTGGAACATGGCGATGGAGCCGATTTACGGTACTTCCCAGATGGTAAAGATTCAGCTTGACAGGCTGAAGGATCAACTAGCCAGGCTGAAAGCCAAGGGGGGGTATTACGCCCGCATGATGAAGCGTAACAAATTGGACCCTGAGAAGTTGAGCGGGTTTGATGAATTTAAAGACAAGGCGGACATATTCAGTAAGGAAACGTGGAAGAAGATTGTGGAGGATTGCGGAGGCGATATGCTGAAGGCCCTCGATGAGCGAATTGCATGTAGCCTTGATGATCTCATTATGATTGCCACCACAACGGGAACGACTGGTATCCCAAGCCCTTACGCATTTACGGCCAGGGACCTGTCGGAACTGTGGGGAGAGTATACCGCCCGTGGATGCTGGCGTGCCGGGATAAGGCCTCACGATAGAGTCCTCCACTGCTTTGCCCTCTCCATGGTCATAGCTGGTCTCCCAGCAGCCATGGCTTATACAAAGGTCGGCGCTACCGTATTACCTGTCGGTGCAGAGGGCAAAACGGAGAGGATTCTCATTACGCAGGACATGTGGAAGGGGACCGTGTATCTCGGCACCCCTTCCCTGCTTGAATATCTGATCGAACAGACGCCAAAATTGAGCGGCAAGGAAGTGAGGGACCTTGGCTTCAAATTCCTTGTCTGCGGAGCTGAGCCTGGAGCAGGCATCCCTGAAGTGAAGGCTAAACTGGAAACCACGTACGACGCCAAGATCTTCGACATCGGTGCGGGTCTGGGT
>JAMCYH010000197.1 GCA_023474025.1 Deltaproteobacteria bacterium | reverse complement strand
TATTCAGATAAGCCCCCTGTTCAACCTGAAAATCTCGAGGATTTGTGACCACATTGTCGTATACGACATGTTCCAGGTCTTCCTGTCCGAGATATTCGATGGTCCTGTCTACCCAGCCTGCTGCAACAATCCCAGGATCAGTGACCAGGAAAACTTTCTCGCCTCCCAGGCGTTTGGCGCATTGACCGATTTTACCCAAGGCTCCGAGACCATAAATGATCTCCGGAACCTCGAATTTCAGAAGAGCATCGTCCTGTAACAAATTTCACTCCTTGAAGATGACCTTGGAGCGGAGGTTGGTAACAAAAAAGGGTTCACCATTAAACAAATATATCATCCTGCTAATGTCAGGCGCTTTCAAGATTTTTTTGACTGAATTCTCAAGAGAAGCTGCTCAAATTTCCTTCTGCTGGCAAAATGTTCATAGCTTTGAGACGGAGTGAACCGTCCTTCAACTCTATAATATTCATTCGACCATAATCCTGGCAAATGGTAAGGAGATTTGCGAAGGGCATACCTAGCAAATGGCACAGTATGATCCTGTTGACTCCGGCATGTCCTATAACAAGAACATTTCCTTTTGCATTGTTTGCGATACAATTGAAAACAGGTAGGACCCGGGATGCTAAATCGGAGAAGCTTTCCCCTCTTGGGGGCCGGTATTTCTCCATGTCCATACCACGCATACGCCATTCTTCGGCAAAATGGATTTTTACATACCCAATCTGTAGACCTTCCCATTCCCCAAGGTTTATCTCACGCAACTGGGGGCTTATCTGAATATCCAGTTTCCTCGATCCCGAAATTATTCCAGCTGTATCTTTGGACCTCATCAGGTCGCTGCAATAAATTTTTTTTAATGGAACAGCGGAGAGTTCCCGTTCCCATAATCTGGCCTGAAACTCACCTGCTACGGACAGAGAAAGATCCGTTTGACCAACAAACCTGCCTACATAACTTGTGTCGATCTCTCCGTGCCTTAACAAATAGATTTTGGCCTCTGACATCTACTAGTTACACTACCAATTCAGAAACGATTCTCTCAATGGGTTCGCCTAGCGCCGCCTCAATGCGGCTTTTCAATATCCTGACGTTGCTGAGCCTTTTTTCAATCGCCGCCTTGCCCGCAGGGTCATCGGCATGACGATCTAATTGCCTTTGAAAGCGAACCTCCAAAGGCACAATGCGATCCTTTTGTACAAGCTTGTCAGCAAAACAGACAACATCACGTTCATTAACCGGCCCTTCCCCCAAGACCATTGGATCCATATGAGCCTCAACTACTTCGGCTACGCGTGAAAAATCCATGTCTCGCAAGAAACTTGCGGCTACTGAAGCGTGGTTTTGTTTTCCCCGAGCCATATCATGTAAAAGGCCGGCGGCTTCAACAAGTCTCATATCTAGTCTATATCCACGCGTGTTTAGAGCAAGGGCCATTTTGACCGCCAAATTCGCTACCGTTTGCGAATGGGCAAGTAATTCCCTGCCAGCACCAAACTTTTCAGTAAGTAGGGCAAAACACTCCAACGACGATGGGATATCATAGTTTTTCAATTTGTCGGTCCAAACATTAACCCCCTCTGAAGGACTCACGTCACTTAGAATGTTTTCGTCGGCTACTGCAATTTCAAAAGTGTCAAACTCATCCTGACCCAGATAATCCTTCAGATCACCGATCCCATTCCAATTCAGAACCTTTTCCACATGTTTAGCTGAAATCAAAATCGGGAACCCTTTCCTGCCAAGGAACGACGGTATGATGACGCCTCTGCCGGAAAGTTCATAAATCTGTATAATGTCCTGAATCGTTGTCCTCCGAATTAGTGGCGCCTCTATGGAAGATATGAAAAAAGCCTCACAATCCGAATTTAGGGCTGTTAATCCGGACCTGACAGAAGAGATCGTCTGACATCTGTCACTTTCGCTGAAAACACAACGTACACCTTCCCACTTAGGCTGAGAAAACTCAATCATTCTATCGCTCAATACCAACAGGATATCCATTACATGGACTTTAAGAAAAGTTTCTATAAGCCTGGAGAGTATAAAGTTGTCACGAAAGGGGATTGGGGGAAAGATCCCATTTGACTCGGGCGAAGAAACCGGGACCAAAATTATAGCCGTAATTTTTGTTCGACTCACTGCAACATCTCAAAAAGTCCGCAACAAATGTTGCGATGAAATTCGAGAGTCCTCATTATTCGCATACTCAACTTCTTTGGTCGAGGATGGTCCTCTTGGACGAACTTGATTCGGGCTTTCTCACGGCTCCGAACACCACAGCGCCTATCGATATGCTGCCGTCTTCGATAGCATTCTTCAAAACCATCGCCTGCGTCAAAGCCTGCCGGACATTTTCCAGGACGTACTGTTTGCGGTTGGTACCAGCATCAGCAATTACGTCAAGTTGCGTTTCATTGTTGCGGCAAGTTAAACTGGACTGGTATTCGATAAGTTCATTCACTCCAAATAAGGCGTCGTCCAAATCGGGAATTCCAAGCCAATGGTTCCCACCCAACCTAACGAAGTCACATATCCGCCCTCGGACCCTTTCGAGACGCCTGAAAATTTTTGAGCCGCACGGACAAGGTCCGGGCAAGGACCTCGACAGATCACCAGTACGGTAACGTATGAGAGGCATGGCTTTTCTGGTGAAAGTAGTGAAGACAACTTCTCCTGGCTCACCTGGTCCCTTTGATTCCCCAGAGTCAGGATCCACTATCTCAAAATACATGTCAGCTTCCCTCATGTGATAGCCACAAAAGGCATTACACTCTACGCCACCTCCAAACCCCATTTCCGTCGACCCGTAATGATTAAATACGCTACAAGACCAGACTCGCTCAAATTCCCTTACTATGGCAGGTGAAACGTAGTCCGAACTAAGAAGAACATTTTTTATTCTTCCCCGTCCTATTAAGTGACTCTCTGGATGTCTGGCAAGCGAAAGAGTATTCGTAGGAACACCGACCACAACATCAATTTGCTGTCTGACAATCTCTCTTATGGCATTAACTGGATCGTGAACAAATCCATACACAATCCCTTCTACGTCCATTCTTTCAAGCGCTCGCACGAGAAGATCCCCTACTGTGTCAGGTCTATCACCTGGCATCAATATGAGAACCCGCTGTCCAGGCTCTACAATCGTGGACATTCCGTGGTGGAAAAAATCTATGGTTTGTTCCACATCATCCGCTGTAAAGTAGAGTCTCCTGGTTTTCGGATCTACACCGGGATTTCTCAATGTGACGACTCGCTGAACTTCGCTTTGAGAAACGCAAATGAATTTGGAAGCTCTATCTTGGAGATCTTCAGCGCTGGTAAATGGAAATTGCCTCATGTCGTCAAGAGATAGCAAACATTTACCGGGAAGATCTCTCAGATTTGCTTTATAGAAAGGGCTCTCTGACTTAACGTAATCGATTATCTCGCTTAGTTTTTCCAGTTGGTAATGATCCACCTCAGTTTGCGACAAATTTTCTGTTAAAGGGTTTTTGGATATTTTGGAAGAAATCCATTTGTCCATCGGGGTGCGGCGCATCACTCAACGCTCCCTCTGTAAAGAAACTCGCCTTTGGCGCTGGTCAGGTTATAAGCGCAGAACGGGATGATTTCCCCATCACCGGCGACTACATGAATACAGCAATCCTTCAGTCTTTCAATGTCGAGGTTCCATACATCCTGAAATCCCATGGCTGAGATACACAACATGTGTGTACGGGAGCGGTGGAGCAAAATATCCCAGTCACCGAGTAAATATTTGGAATTTTGTTCGGAAAAATCGGCTTCGGATGGAGCGGCCCAATGCGTTGAGACAAAATGGCGTGTTTTTAAAGCTCCGGATTCAGCCAACTCAGGTTCGCAACAAGAGGCGCCTCGGTTGAACCTGGACAGAGGAATCAGCTTTCCGTCCGGCATCAGCACAAAATTTCCATGGAATGAACAGAGCGCATTTTCGCAACCCGGCGGTCTGAAATTTGCCGCCTTTATTGCCCCAGATGTCTGCATTTCTATTAAACGCATGAGATCGGGTAATGTTAATCTTTCATGGTCAACCGGCGCTTTAGGGTATCGCCCAAAATAGCTCACAGGCTGAAAATGCACTCCACGCACAACGTCTATATTGTCTATGGCCAGCCTGATAATATTCCCGATGTCGTCGGTGTTTAATCCGTGAACCAGTGTCGGGACCAGGATCACCCCGAGGTTTTGTCGCCCACAATTGCGGATAGCCCGTAGCTTCGATTGAAGGAAATTTCCTCGCCTTAAAGCCGTGTAAATTTGATCGTTCGTGCCATCGAACTGCAGGAATACAGACGCTAGTCCGGCTTTCTTGAGACGTTCAACATAAGTCAGATCGCTAGCGAGACGAATCCCATTTGTGTTGAGTTGAATAAATTTAAAACCCATTGAGATCCCCATAGCTATTATCTGAGGCAAATCGTCACGAACAGTGGGCTCTCCTCCTGACAGTTGAATGTTGCACGGATGGCCTGAAGCCTTCAAAGATTCATACCACGACTTAATAACCTCGATACCGGGATCCCTGGCCTCCTGGTTTCCGGAATCGGCAAAGCAGTAAGCGCATTTAAGGTTGCAACGTCTGGTAATTTCCAACAACGCTGTACAGGTTTGTTGGCGGTGATCAGGACACAGACCACAATCAAAAGGACAGCCTCTCTCAATAGAATTCTTGGGGACCTTTGGGTGACAGGGGATTTTTGCCCTGATCCAATCAGAAAAAGCAGGTTCGCCCCTCCAGATGGTCACCGTGAAGTCCCCGTGTTCAGGACAGGTTTTGCGCATTAACACATTCTGTCCAACTGCAAACTTCACTGCCGGTATACGGGCAAGGCATTCAGGACAAACGCTTTCGGTATTCGAAAGTAGGAATGTTTCATCCGGATCCATTACTTGCCCTCTGAGAGATCAAAACCATTGTTAAGAAGTAAAGTCTTGACCTGATCATAAGTCTTTGTAACAATTCCAGGACATCTCGCAGACTGGTTTCTTGGGTCATCATCCAAAATCTCTCTGCAGTGAATCCCGCCGTAGCATGTCGCAAATTCTTGTGAGAACCATTCTGCAAGCTCAGCTATCATGAGATTCAATCTTGAATCCTCTCCTTCATCCGGAAGTCCTCTTCCCGCATAGAGGGCCAACAGGCAGGCCCCACCGGTCAGCGCTCCACAAATATCGCCACAAAAGCCCACACCACCGGCCAAGCCTTCCATAGCTCTTACGAGATCGGCATTCTGTTTACCCTGAGCATCTAACCCCATTAAAATCAGGATTTGACTGCAATGAAATCCCTG
This sequence comes from Deltaproteobacteria bacterium, assembly GCA_023474025.1. Lineage (GTDB taxonomy): Bacteria > Desulfobacterota > Desulfomonilia > Desulfomonilales > Desulfomonilaceae > CAJBEZ01. The sequence goes on along the minus strand of JAMCYH010000197.1, from coordinate 1,487 downwards.
GCTTGCCACCTTCAGCATTCGCAGCAGTTCATCCATATTTCTCGCCCCCTAAATATTTGCCATTGACCTGGAACCGCTCTTGTGAGCTATCAACAAGAAATAACCGGGCTTCACCATGGAGACAATGTCCCGCATTTGAGACACTTCCGGGAGGCCACCACTCATTTGGCTCCAGAATTCATCCATGGATCCATATGAAAGGATCATACGTATCGCAAATTCTTTAAGCATGTCCGAATGGTCTTCCCAGATGTCAATCTCAAATCCGGAAAGTTCCATTTTTTTGAATATCTGGTCTTTAGAAATTGCGCCTTTCAAACAGCAGTCTATGGGGCAACTTTCCAACAAGAGTTCAGATATGTCATTTCCAGCGTATACGTCAGTCACCATCAACTTACCACCAAACATCAAAACGCGTCCCAATTCATTGAGCGAACTATCGGAATACCCCAGCACGGAAAGGCTGCATTCCGCGATAATTCCGTTAGCGCATTCGTCTGGAAAAGGAAGGTTTTCGCCGTTACCCCTGAGACGTATTTTAGCCATGTCGCAACAACTCGGTAGACCAATCAATACCAACAATCTGATATTTGTAGTTGAGCCTTATGAATTCTGAAGTCACCCCCGTCCCACAGCCTATGTCGACTATCCTCGAGCCTGCCGGCAAACCAGCGAACTCGAGTAGCCTTTGCGTGAGTATCAACCCGCCCGGTCTAATCCCTTGAGACGCTAAGTCAGTGACCCCGAGAGCTTCATAAACTCTATGTGACCGGACTGGTTTCAAAGTAGTCACTTGTCTTCCAGGAGTTTCTCGATCTCAGCCATTTTGACAGTTGCAAGCGCCTCGGGAACGAACACCTGACCGCATTTTGGACAACTGGGCAATTCGACCGGATACCCGCTTCCCATATAGTGGACTTCAATCATTCCAAAAGTCAGTTCCGTGCCGCACTCAGCGCACAACCACTGTTCAGCTTCATCAGTTTTTACGTATCCGCTCATGATGCCCGCGCCTCTACAATTCTCATGCGATGGCTATAGACATTGTAAATTGCGAAACCTTCTTCGAAAGGCGAATATTCGACCCAATAGGTCACTTTGGCAGGTGTATGGTGAGCCAGAAAATGTCCATTAGATTTATTTACCAACTTTCTGCCTGATTTCTCGGCAGATTCGATGACCTTTTTGACATCGTCCGTGAGGATCATCCTTTCTGCCATGAGGTCCCGAATTTCTTCCGAAACATACAATTTGATCATTTCATATTCCTGAGCATTTGCCATAACTTCTCCCCAGAACTCTTGAAGAAGTGATCTTTTAAGAAACAATCTGCCCTGTCTGATTACCGAGTAATTCAATGGTCTTTTCAAGACGCTTCCCAAATCCTTCTTCTCAAATATGAGTTCAAGCAAGTGTACGGTATTTTTCCCTTGGGACAAAAAATGATCCTGACATACAGCGCAATAAGTGACCTATTGGGTCGAATA
>JAMCYH010000284.1:25205-29253 GCA_023474025.1 Deltaproteobacteria bacterium | reverse complement strand
TTCCGATCTGAACAGGCTGATATTATTCGGAGAGATTTTTCGAGATGAGGCGCCCCGAAATGTAGCCAGGGCGTTTCGGCCCACGCCACAATAGGACAGCCATCGTCAGAATGAACTTCCGGGCCGAAAAGTTCCAGTATGCGCCCGCGATAATCTCCGGCAAGCAGGGCTGTCCTGCCGCCGGTCCCGTCCGTTTGGAATCCGGAGATGGCTGTCAGTGAACAAACGTTTATGGTAAACGGTGGTAGCCATGCGCTCAGGTTGAGGTCATAAATTATCAGACGGTTGTTGGATCGTTGTTCACGCGTGTCCGTAACCATTGGCACGGCCCAGATGATCCAGTTCCGGGTGGCCCAGTAAGCGCCTCAGGCTGCGCCGAGATTGTTCAGGTCGAGCTTTGGTCCCTGGGATGTGTGATCCCACCATGATACCTGATCGCTAATCCGGTAAACCTTAAGGCCCGCGAAATGCCATGCGCCCCTGTTATTAATGTAATAAAGGCCCATAAGGTTCTTTGAGTCAGCTTCCATGTGTGGCGCCCTGACAAGGACCCGATTGTTCACAGGGGCCTGACCGGCCGCTTCAGCCCGCTCTACCGAGAATGTGGAAGGGCTGTAACCATTGAGAAGGTACCAGTCGTCATTTTTTGCAATGAATCCCTGGTTAAAGACTTCAACAGCCCCGGTGATTGCGCCTGCCCCACCTATTCTCAGCGAAGCCGAATCCGGTCCGCAAAATCCGAACTCTTCAAGAGGCCGTGAGATATCAAGCAGGTCGCTCGAATCCGATCGGTTACAAAGGATAATGCGGTCACGAACCGTAATGGCGAAACCGTATTTCTTAAGCGGCGCATATTCAGGCCATATTGCGGCTTCGGAGATAAATGTCCTTGGAGTTAACCCGGCGGAAACGGCCAGCCTTATCCAGTAACCATACGAATACTGGGATCCGATAGGACGATTGGGTCTCCAGTCATCTGGAGTATTCCATCTGATTACGCCCCTTTTCCCGAAAGTCGTTCCAGCGGGTTCGGCTGAACCATCGAAAAAACCCGAAAGACTCACCCAGTCTGTCCCGTTCCAGTATGAACCACGAAGTGTCGATGTTTCGGAGTTATGGTAATCGTTGTGGGGTGTTATTTCGACTGACTGGAATTTCGTGAGATAACCGACATAAATGAAATCGCCAGGAGCCATTCCCTGCGGGTTTTCCAGAGCCGCATCGTTGAGTCTTGCAAAGGAAGGGTAGCTGAAGTCCTGGACTTCGATAGTGAAATCCTTTGCAGAGCTTGTTGATTCATCCCAATAGATGAACCCGAGAGGTGTGTCCGTTGAGCCATTGCCAAAACGGCTCAACGGTTGACATGGGCTTCGGAAAAGGACGCGATTCAGGGAAAAGCCGGAAGTTGTTCCGCTGTAGGGACGGACCCTTATCCAGTGGCCTTCAATGTTGCTGATCGCTGTTACCCTCATTTGCGTCAGTGATGTAGACGGCCACGTGATGGCGCCAGTATGGCTCCATCGGCTGGCGCTGTCGGTAACATCAGGTACCTGGACCCAATCCTGGATGTAGGCTTCAATCGTCAGCGCTGATCCTGATGTGTCCGGGCCACTGACGTCAAAAAAAAGGCCGGTAACGATGGGAGTATCAACGCATATAGCGACGTAACAGGTTTCCGGCGCCATTGCGCCGATTTCCGCCGTGGCTTCCGGATCTGTGTCGAGGACGCTATCTGATATGTCAATCCAGTTTGTTCCGTTATCGCGGGTAAACAGCACGGCCAACGGTACGGCCCAATCGCTTCCGGTCGGGTCGAGTCCGCCGGAAAACACAAGTGGAGGGCAGGAGCTTCCTTCGGTAATTATTGCCCGATCATTGAGCGCCGCCACGGAGATTATGTTCGCTGACACTCCGAGGTCGTAAATTTCGGTCCACACAACCGGTTGGGACGCGTCTGAAGGGAGCAGGGCCGCGAACAGCCTGGATGAGCCGGAAGAGTCTATTGTCTGGGCCACCAGGTAATTCACCCTGTTGGTAGGGAAGATCAGTGAACTCAGATGTACGACTCGTCCCTGGACCGGCAGCGCGGATATCGGCGCAACTCCGTTGCGAACTACAAGGCCGGTGTTCGTTATGTCGATATTCTCCCCCGCGAAAAGGGAGTTATCCATTGACATCAGTGGGTTTGACATCTGGTTGTGAACGCCTTTTGTCCAGTCGAAAAGGCTGAATACCTGGGTGTTGGATTGGGTGGTCGTCAATCGTGTGTTCCTTGTGTGTATTGAGGCAATAAAGTTGGTTGGATAGATCTCTCCTCGCTGCGCTTCGTCGAGATGACAGAGGTGTCTACCATGACCGCGGTCTTAAACTCGCGCTCATCGGCTCCCTCCCATCAAGCAACCGCTTCTTTTCGATCTCGTATAACTGGGAATATTCCCCGAATTTCACGTCAGCGCCTGCGGCGTTTCGATCACGCAGAAAGGCCTGTTTCAACGCGAATAGTGTGAACAAGGTGTCGCTCGAGGAACAGGTGGGTCGCAGTTATTTTCAGCGCACCCGAGCGCTTCCGGGAGCCTTGAGTAATAAACACGCAGGCCGGGTCCAACAGAGGTAGTCGGGACAGGCCACAATCGCATCATGTTGTTCTGGATAAAGTAATATTCAGGAGTACCGGAATTGTGGCTTTGGGATGTCAGTTCGATAAAATCATCGAGGGATTTCAGTTGTGTCAGAGTACGGGGTTGGCCGTCGAATCGCGCTCGAAGCACTTTGCGCAGGTCAAGCGCTATATTGAAGATGTCGATGTTTTCCTGCCCTGCCACGATCGGCATGCATGTCTCGGCCAGCCAGTAATCTTCTAGCGAAAGGTCTTTCACGCATGCGTTAATTGATCTCAATATGAATTCGTCGGAAAGGAAATCCCCGGTGTCTTCATTGAACAGGTCCCGGGTTTCACGGATGATATTTGCGACCCTACCCACACAGCCAATATTACTTGCCTCGCTATTAACGACTATTTCTATCCTGTACGCTAGCGTCAACAGCCTGGCAGGGCAATTACCCGTATCAGGACATAAAAGTTTAAGACCAATGCTGAGCAGGGAGCCTGAGGTTAATTTGACATTGCTGACAATTCCATTGGGCGCAATATCCGCTATGCGGCGGGTGACGATGCTACCAGCCTGTTCATTCACAGAAAACTGACTTGATAGCGTAAGAAGGGGAACCGACAGGCCCTCAATTGCGCAGACGCCAGGCTGGATCACGTTAATGCTGGCTTCCCACGAATAAACGCTACCAGCGGCGGGGCACAGTTCATCGAATAAAAGACTTACGCCCGAGCCTTCGGAATAACCGTACGGAATACGGTACACGCATGTAGCCTCATCTTCAGGTTTCCATGCGATGAAATTAATGAGGCGATCAGGGTCATAAAGATTTGTCGGACATGGTCCGTCAGTGGGCCCGAGCGTTTCGATGTCAAATGTGGTCATTGCTAGCGCCTCTTATGGGTGGTCGAAATGACGATGCTGATTACAGGCTATTGACAGAGACGTAAATTAATCGAGGGCAATTTCTTCTTTGGTGATCAGACGTAGCGCCAGGTTTACAGCCGCAAGCGTCACGGTGGAGATCTCCGCCCAACGTCCGGGATCACATCCGAGGGAGATGGCTATCGAGCCGGAAAGGGCCAGGAGGTTTATCCATTGTTGTCTTTGAAGCCCACCATTTTTTTTGTGCTTTCCATGATACGTTCTCCTTTGTGTTGGAATAATGTCATCGATTATTTGTAAACTCGTGGAAGAGTCCCCATTGTCATTTCGAGGAGCATATCGAGGAGAAATCTTCGCAGGCGCCTTATTTGTGATAAGCGATGCTATAGATTTCTCTCTGCGTTCGAAATGACATACGATTTCTTGCTCAGTGTGTGGAAAACAGCGACCCCATCATCTCGACGAAGCAAAGCAAGCAGAGATCTGCCCAGACTGCGGTAATTACCAGGATTGCGCTATGAATTGCCCGCTGCGCTAGAAATGATGTTAACGAG
>JAMCYH010000284.1:5338-25195 GCA_023474025.1 Deltaproteobacteria bacterium | reverse complement strand
GTTTTTGGCGACAATAAATTCGAGCTGCCTTTTAAAGGCATTTCTGTATTTGGCGCTTAAAGCGTAACAATCATGTCCAGCAAAGGATTGCGCCAATAACGAGAACAACGGAAGCCATAACCCCATCATCTCGACGAAGCAAAGCAAGCAGAGATCTGCCCAGACTGCGGTAATTACCAGGATTGCGCTATGAATTGCCCGCTGCGCTAGAAATGATGTTAACGAGCTTTGGGGCATGTCTATTCTCCAATAGTTAACCGGCGAACACTGCTAACAGATTTGACCGATAAATTGCTGAGAGGCTCTGCGATGACCCCATGTCGGCTCGACGCATGGGTTACGGTCCGTACTTTCGGTCCGGTTTTGAGGAACGCTCCAACGTGCCCGTGAGGTCTTGATGGGGAAAATGTCCAGAAAATGAGGTCACATTCCTGAGAATCTTCCATGGATATGGTTCGGGATGTCCAACCACCGAGGCCGACTGCCATTCGACACGCCGTAGTGCGGGTTACACCGGGAACGCTGGCCCATTTGGCCGCCAGATAAAGATAGCCCGAGCAATCCAGACCACTTGCGATATCCCTGGAACCACCCCAAATATATCGTGGGTTTTTGGCGACAATAAATTCGAGCTGCCTTTTAAAGGCATTTCTGTATTTGGCGCTTAAAGCGTAACAATCATGTCCAGCAAAGGATTGCGCCAATAACGAGAACAACGGAAGCCATAACATAAGAACACGCTTTAGGATCATTTCTTATACTTTCCATCCAGTTCCCCGGTGTCACAAAATCGACAGCCAGCATAAGACCGGTGAGAAATGGCGCCGCTATCAAAGCGGCTGTAAGACGGATGATCGCATAACGCAGCAAGGCGTAAGGATCATCACCCATAATGAGTGGGGATAAAACGCTCAGCGTGAGCATGATACCAAGGCCTAGCGTCGCAATCGCGGCAAGTATGCAAACTCGGGCAAATTCCTTCTTCATTGTCCTTTCCCCATGAAATAGCCTATAAATGCGGCAATTCCTGATATTGCAGTCCCAAAAGCGATTATCATTTGCCAGCGAAGATTCAGGGTCGCCTGAGCATGCTTGCGGTTCTCTTCATGACCTGCCTGGATCGCCTGCTTCCGCTCAGTTTCACGGACCCGGTCGATCAGGTCAGTCATTTCAGTTGAGCATCGGTTCATGAACGCAGCCTGGGTTAGACGCAGGTGGTCCACCGATTCCCGAATATGCGCCAACACGGTGTTCACGTGATTAAAGCGCTCTTCGAGCCATTTATGCTGAATATCTGTTGCGTCGGTCATTGTTGTTCTCTTTTCTGTGTCACACGCCTCGATGTCATTTCGAACGGAGTGAGAAATCCATAGCGGCCGGTCCAATTGATTGGTAGGGGCGATGGCTTGCCTCGCCCGAAACGGGGTCATTAGATTCCATGGACGTTGCGGTGGCAAAATTCGCGGGTCAGGCAAGCCTGACCCCTACAGAAGCCGGGGCCTACATTCTCGTCTTCTTCAATGCCGCAAACATTTCATCGAGGTTCCTGGCCTGTTTGAATGCCCTGGTAAGTTCCCTGTCCTGATCGGGTGTCTCCAGAGGGCGGCTGACCTGCTCAGTGGTGGCGCGATTACGGACTTCCCTCATGGTTTCGGTTTTTTGAATTGCCGCCTTGCGAGCTTTACCCTCTATGGCTTTCAGGAAGCTGGCGGCTTCCCTGGGTTCGACTCCACGGTCACGGATCAGGAATTCAAGCTCATTACGGAAGCTTTTCAGTGAATGGTGTGAAGGATCGTCAAGAAAATCGTCCATCAGGCGATTGAACTGCTCACGAGCGCCAAACGCTTCATAAATTTTCTGATCCATAAGTTTAACAAGATCGTCACGGGCTTTTCCAACGAGCATTGCCGCCCCCTGAAAGGGATCTGACTGATAATGCTCTTTGGCCTGTCTGATGAAATCATCTTCGGATGCCCTGTTTGCGGAAGTGAGTTCACTGTCAATTATTTTCCTGACAAGGTTTCGTGTTTCGGCAAGTTCGGCTTTAGTTTCAACAGATTGTCTCAGGAGGTCACGCAAGGCCAGCATTGTGTCCTGTTCCGATGCGTTCGAGGTTGGATCGGACTCTGTTGAACTGGAACTGTCGTTAGACGGTTCATTGTTTGAAATTTCAGGGAGTGTCTCCTGGTTTATGGGACCATTTTCAGGATCGACAACATCAGGATCGTTGAAAAGAATTTCTTCATCCATTGGCTCCTCCTGCTGTATTTTTATTGTTTTGAATGTGGTTACAAATTCATAGCGGCCTGGAAAGATCTCTCCTTGCTACGCTTCGTCGAGATGACATGTGGCTATTTTCCTGGTTCCGCAGTATGAGCTACAATGTCATTTCGAGCGGAGCGAGAAATCTATAGCGCCACTTATTACACGTTTCGCCACCTGGATAGATTTCTCGTCGCTTCGCTCACTCGAAATGACATATATGTAGCATGATCACCCGGATCGGGCGTTCATTTGTAAGAACTGCGCCAGCGTATTGACGTCATTGGGGTATGCGCCGAGTGGTCCACCATTTTCGCCAAGTCGATGCTGCGAATCGCCACCAGTCGGATCTCCTGTTTCAATTCCAGTATTTTGAGATTCAAAGAGGCCGGGCTGATTGCCCATGCTCGGCTGGACTCTGGTGAAAACCCTATCCACAGCGTCTATGCCCAGCAGGTCGAGGTACCTCTTGATAAGCTCGGAAAATGATACCCTCACTCCTTCCTCGGCAAGTGTTGGTGTGAATTTGGCCAGAGTTGGCAGGGCCCTCTCGATGCTCTGCGCCTTGGCGATACGGGTCGAGTCCTGACGTGTAATTGTGGCGACGACGTTGTACCGGCCAGATTGAATTTCATCCGCGGTGACGGTTAAAGGGACATCGAGCCCACTATGATCCCGGACAGCGATTATCTGATCGTCTATCAGGAATTGCTGGATCATCGACAAAGCGAGTTTGCCCAATGGTTCTACAAAAGTTCTTGCAAACAGGTCAGCTCGGGTAGCGAAAGTGTTCATCGCCGATTCCTGAAGGATGTGGGCTTCAGTCGCAGTCTTGTCCCTTGACGAAACGCCGAGGGAAGAATCTGAAATACTGGTCCTTTTTTCGAGCATGATGTTGAGATAGTTTATCAGCGAATTGACTTCCGCCTGAGGAAACCCCATGGCCGGAAAAGGTCGAATGTCGTCCGGGTCATCAACAAGCCAGACTTTCCCCGGGTAGACAAAATCATCTTCGTTTGAAAGACTGCGGGCGGCTGAAGAACCTCGACGAGCTACCAGCATGGCGTTTGCCGTGAGACGGGCATTGTCCTGTGACTGGCTGAGAAACTGTGAGATCGAGATTGGTTTCAACCGCTCCCAGTCCAAAAGGACCAGGCGCCGGTGTATAATGAGCGAGGATGAACGGGCGTAAACCGGACCACAGAGCTGGGGAATCGGCAATTCTTATTATGAGGCCGTCATCAATTGAATCCGCTCCGACCTCTGTGACGATTGAGCATATAATTTCCTGTCGGTTAGAGGGGCCAGGAATGCGGCCATGCCATTCCCAGACCCAGAAGCGGGTTGGTTCCGGAGATGACAGCCCGGTCACATCGTGGGGGGCGCCCAAATGGTTAGACTCAAAATTCCGTGAAGAAGAGGACTTCTGCCATTGTTCCACGAACTCCTCATAGTTCACGTTGTAAACACCAATGTCAAACATCTCGATTATTTCTTCCCGGGATTTGTCAACAATGTGTCCAATGCCGGCATGGCGCTGAATATCGCTGTGAGTAGCGCTCCAGTCAATGAGCGCCCTATCGAGGGGAATGAGTTCCATAACAGGGCAATCAAACCGTTCTGTCTGTTCTTCGATTATGCCCAACAATCCACGGCTCCATCGTTTTGACGCTCGAGGGTCCCAGCGCCAGGAGATTTTTGCGAATACCGTCCCGTAGAGGCACAGGCTTTGTAACGCCTCGTAAAGTCTTGCGTGGACGTGACCCTGGGCGAGCCTGTTTATGAGCAGTTCCTGGAGTTTAAAGGATGTTGGATACCGAACATCCGGCGAAGCGTCGTAGAAAGTTTCTTCGGGAATTACAGTGAGCCATTCCGGGCCGCTGAAGATTGATTGGTAGGCCCGGTCAGCCCAGGTATCCACAATGTAGGAGGGGGAGAGGATAATGTCCGACTGCCAGTTTGCATTCCCGGGACATGATCCGTCAGGTTTGTCGCTGGAAAATTTGTGTGAATTTTCATTATTGGTTTCACGGGCGTTCCATGAGGATAGATCACGGCGGTTATGGTACAGGTCTTCGAGGAGTTTCCATTTGCTTAAACGGGTCCTGGTGAATTCCCGCGAACTTTTCAGCCATGGCCGCAAATATTCCATGCTTGCCTGGGCGAGGTTTTCGAGGTCACTGCGGGTTGAGTTTGCCTTGATCATTCCTTTTTGGGGAAATAGCGCCATCTTTGCCTCATATCCCATGTTTGGAAGTAACGTTCTGTCATTTCGAACGTAGTGAGAAATCTATCCCAGCTTCTTGAATAGATCTCTCCTCCTTACACTCGTCGAGATGACATGCGGGTAACATTATCATTTCGAACGTAGTGAGAAATCTGTGGAAAATGTTCTAGTTAGTAGCCAGTTCATCCTGGCTCGATGGAGCGCTAAGTTTTTCGAAAGTCTTTTGGAAAGCGATACTCCAGAATTCGGAGTTATCAATCGGCCTGGAATGTTCGGGAAAATCCTGATCGAGATGGCATTTATTAACCGAGAGTATTTGGAGTTCCTGCCTGGTGAGCTTTTGCAGCTTTCTTTTTTCGTGTGACGGATCTACTCCGATTGCAAATGATGGAATCATTCTTGCGCCCCTTTTCTGGAAGTCTGTTAATAAAGGGAATGTTTTTGTCGAAGATAAGCTGGAATATGATGTGTTGTTACTGGTTCCTGATAATCAGTATGTAGGATGAAAAAGGGCGGGTCAATGACTCATTGAAAAAGCCTGGAGCGCTCACTCGAAATGACATTGTCACTATTTTCCCGGCTCCGTATGCAGGCTGGATGTCATTTCGAACGCAGTGAGAAATCTATAGCGCCACTTACAATGATTAAGCGGCCTGGAAAGATTTCTCGTCGCTACGCTCACTCGAAATGACATGGGTGGTGTTTTTCCTGATCCGCAATAAGGACTTCCCTGTCATTTAGAACGACGCCTACCTGACTGTGAATGTCAGGCGCCGGGCCAGTTTGTCATCAAGAAAAAGTTCCACTTTCCAGAGTCCGGGTTTATGATTATAAAGCTCTTCCGTAGGCATTGACATGATCCTCATAGTCCCTTTCGGATTTCGATTCTGGCCTTTCTTGCTTTCTTTCTGGCTGTCATAAGTCTCACGAATTTTTCTGTATTCAATATTGGAAGGATCATACCAGATAGACTCAGCGGTATAATGGTTGGTTTCATTGCGAGGCGTAAAACAGAGATTTACCATACTATGAATGTTATGGTCGAAATTGTCTTTGGCGCCGATTGCGGAACCTGGCGAAAGATAAACGTCTTTGACGAGATAGTAATATTCGTCTGAAGCTGAAGATTCGATCCCTTTCCATTTCCCAAGGTTGACCATTCCACAGCCCGCGAGAACGCAGATAAGCAGACATGTAAACAATGGAAACGCGTTAAAGCGAAAGTCTTTTCCCATAGAAATAATCCACCTCAAGATAGAACACCTTTTCATCAGCGCCTCATTTGTTTTCCAACCCTGAACAGTTATTGTTTTCCCTGGCCATGGCGACTTCATCGCATTCAGGAAACTTGGGACATTTAACACAATCCGCCCAGATTTTGTGAGGCAAAAGACTTTTGTCCATGAGGACAAAGCCTATTTTACCAAAAAAGCTCACCCTGTAAGTTAACACAAAAACCTTCCTGATGCCCATTTCACAAGATTCTTCAATGAGTCTCTCTACCAGTCTCCTCCCGACACCTTCTCCCTGGGCCTGATACTGTACTGCCACAGACCTGATTTCAGCAAGGTCTTCCCAAACCACACGGAGCGCTCCACAACCAATAATTTCATCAGAATCATCATCTACAGCGACAGAAAAATCACGAATCTGCGAATAAAGATCGGCGATCGCCCGGGCCAGCAAATGCCCTCCCTTGGCCTGTTCAGAGATCAATGCGTGAATTTTCCTAACGTCTTTAAGGGTAGCTTTTCTTATCAAATTATGAACCTCTTGTATTTTCCCTTACCAGCCTGGCAACATGTTCAACGATCGGCGCTGAATCTTCTGTGGCGCCTAGCATTCTTGTCAATTCTTTTACACGTTCGTCCTGATTGAGTGACGCCGCCTCAATAGCAGTTCGACCATGTTTGGTGAATTTGCGTACGGCAATGTGGTGGTCAGCTCGAGCGGCAATTTGATGCAGGTGCGTGATGCAAATCGTTTGCTGATGTTTTGCGACGCGGGACAGTCTGGCGCCGACAGCCAGGGCTGTAAGCCCACCGATGCCCGCGTCAACCTCATCGAATACCAGCGTAGCCGCCTGTCCTGAAGAGTCTGTTTCAAGCGCCTTTAGAGCGAGCATGACTCGGGACAATTCACCGCCTGAAGCGACTCTGGCCAGTGGCCGGGCCGCTTCCCCAAGGTTGGAAGCCAGGAAGAACTCAACAATTTCAAGGCCCTTTACGCCAATCCTGTCCCTGGGAATTTCCGTGAAACATACTGAAAACGTAGCATCGTTCATCGCTAGTTCGGCAAGCTCCTTTTTCATAGATGTTTCCAGGAGATTTGCGGCCTGATGTCTTTGACGGGAAAGCGTCTCAGCCTGGATCATGAGATCCCTGCGAGCGTCGTCAAGTTTATTTTCGCATTGTTTCAGGGCTTTTTCAGCGCCCATTACAGACGAAACTTCGTTGGCCAGGATATTTAATCGGGCCATGAGGTATTCGATATTGCCCCCATACTTCTTTTGCAACTTTTTCAAACTTATTAGGCGTTCTTCGATATGTTCGAGCCTTGCAGGGTCGTCGTGTGTATTTTCCGCGACGTTGCGCAATTCAAGAGCTACGTCCTCGAGTTGATAAACCGCTCCATTGAAGTTTTCCAGGACGTCATTCATTTTTTGATATAGAGAAGCAAGTCCCTGAATGGATTTTCTGGTTTCCAGGAGGCCGGAAATCACACTGCCTGATCTGGAATACAGGCGTTGATAGCCTTCATAAGCTTTTTCACGTATTTGCGAGGCTTTTTTAAGAACGTCCCGTTCCTGTCGCAGCTCTTCATCTTCATTTATTTTAAGGTTAGCCTTGGTTAGTTCCTCAACCATGAACCTGTTTTCAGACGCCTCCGCCTCGAGTTCGCTCATTTTTCGTTTCAATGCGGCAAGCTCATCGGACGCTTTTCGCATAACATGGAAAAGTTGTTCGACTTTTTCCCTTTGCTCATGAAGGTGAGCCGAACGGTCCAGAATTTCAATGTGTTCCTCCGGATTCAGTAGCGCATGGCTCTCGTGTTGACCAAACACAGTCACAAGCCGGGCGCCTATGGCCTCAAGCATGGTAAGTGTGGCGCTATGGCCGTTTATAGAACATTTGGAACGACCACCAGTGTTAATCCGTCGCGATATTAGCAGTTCAACCGGTCTGTCGGCGTTGAGGTCAATTTCAATAACATCAGGGATGGCTCCGAGGTCGTCAATTTCAAAAAGCGCCTCTACTCTAGCTTCCTGAGCGCCTGACCTAATTATATCTCCGCTGCCTTTCGCTCCGAGGATAAGGCTGAGGGCCCCTATCAGGATAGATTTACCGGCGCCGGTTTCACCGGTCAAAACGTTCAGCCCTTCCTGAAATTCGACTTCAATTTCGTCGATGATTGCAAAATTATTTATTCTTAAATATCTTAGCATGTTCCCGAAACAATCAATCACCACGTCTGGTTAAGCGCGCCAAATTTACAAAACCGGCGTGGATAAAATGTCTTTTCATCAAGACTATCGAACCAATCCGAGTTTTGCGTGCAGAGCGTCGAAGTAGCCCCGTGACCTGGACTTGACCATAACAAACGGGATAGAGGATTTCCTGATTTTTATAGTATCGCCCAATTTCAAATCACATGAAACTCTACCATCCACTGTGACTTTAAATGTTTCCCCTCTCTCAATCACCAGTTCAATTGTTCTGTTAGACGGTAGCACCAGTGGTCTGGTAAGTCCGAAATAGGGACAAATCGGAGTTATTAGCATCGCTTCCACATCAGGATGCACCAAAGGGCCGCCGGAAGCGTAGGAATAAGCGCTTGATCCCAGGGGTGTGGCGACGATTACCCCGTCAGAGCGAATTTGCAAATCCCTTGAGCCTTCAAGTTTTATGAGAATGTCAATGATCCTTGCCACCCCGCTCCAATGGATTACAACCTCGTTTAGGACTCTCACTTTGTGATCGTCAGGCAATAGGGCTTCGAGCATCATTCTGGTGGCCAGGATACAGTTTCCATCAATGGCTGACTGGATTTCCGAGCACACTTCATCAGGCGATGTTTCGGCCAAAAAACCCACACGGCCAAGGTTTACTCCAAGGACAGGGACAGGTTTGTCGTTTAATAACTCGGCTACCCGTAAAATTGTGCCGTCACCTCCGAGCGCCACGATTAAATCAGCTTCATCAGCTATTGAGGATGTTGGCCGGGCGTTCAGTCTTTCAGACAGGTCGGAGCAGTGTTCTTCGATCAGTATCGTTTTCCCCGCCTTGAAAAGAATTTGGGAAATCTTTTCAGCCAAAGCTAACGCCTCGGCATGTCCACTTTTTAAAATCAGTCCGACTTTGCGCATAATCGCCCCACCGAACAAATAACTAAAACGTTAAAATTGAGTACCATGTTTTAGAGTTAAAATCTAGGGGAATAGCCTAAATCCATACGGCGGTTCCAATACGGCTTGATGCTCGGGGTACAATCGTATAGGCTAAAACTCATGAAAAAAAAGATCGGGCTCCCGAAAAACCAAACTCCTGAATGTAAAGAGCAGCATCATGGACCTTTTTGAAAATGTCTATACCACTCAGAAGCAGCGCCCGCTTGCGGACCGGATGCGCCCGGGCAGCCTGGACGAATTTTCAGGTCAGGAGCGCCTCCTTGGTCCGGAGAAAGTGTTGCGCAAGTCAATCGAAGGCGGGAGACTCTTTTCGATGCTTTTCTGGGGACCTCCAGGTGTCGGGAAAACGACTCTTGCGCAAATAATAGCAAAGAGGTCCGGTTCAAAGTTTCATTCTTTTTCAGCGGTTACCGTGGGTGTTAAAGAAATCAGGGAAGTGGCGTCAAAAGCACGTGAGGATCTTAAATTTTCAGGGGTCAGGACGATCCTTTTTTTGGACGAGATTCACCGGTTCAATAAGGCGCAACAGGACTATTTGCTTCCTCATGTTGAAAATGGAGACCTGATACTCATAGGAGCTACCACGGAAAACCCAAGTTTCGAGGTTAATTCAGCTTTATTGTCAAGAATGCGGGTTTTCATTCTTGAACCACTGGTCAAAGAAGATATTGAGGCGATTATTGACAGGGCATTGCTTGACAGGGAGCGTGGCCTTGGAAAGATGGGGCTGGTTATAAAATCGGACGCCAAAGATCTACTTGTTTCACTGGGCGGTGGAGACGCCAGATACACTCTCAACATTCTTGATGCAGCCGCGAACCTGACTGAGATGAACGGACAAAAGGAAATTGATCTGGGGACAGTCCAGGAAGCGGCTCAAAAACGTGGCCTTCTTTACGATAAGGCTGGTGAAGAGCATTATAATCTTATAAGCGCTCTACACAAATCACTACGAGATAGCGACCCTGACGCAGGACTTTACTGGATGGGGCGTATGATTGAAGCTGGAGAGGATCCGTTGTATATCGCCAGGCGTCTGGTCAGGTTCGCAAGCGAAGACGTTGGCCTGGCGGCTCCACAGGCATTGGAGCAGGCAGTAGCGGCTTATCAGGCGTGCAGGTTCGTAGGATTACCGGAATGCGCTCTGGCGCTTGCTCAAATAGTTGTTTATCTGGCAATGGCCCCTAAATCCAATTCGCTGGAAGTGGCGTATTTGGATGTAAAAGCGGAAATAGGCAAGACGGGGTCTCTTCCTCCACCATTACACATCAGGAATGCTCCGACAAAATTCATGAAACAGATCGGATACGGTAAGGGATACAAATACGCGCATGATTATCCAGGAGCTGTTGTTGAACAGGAACATATGCCAGACGAGCTGAGGGGCAGGCGTTTTTATATTCCAACCGACAGGGGGTTTGAAAAAAACCTGAAGGAACGTCTGGACGCAAAATCAAAAACAGAAGATTAAAAGATACCCTAACAGTTTAATGTTTAACAATAACCTGTTACTCATATATAATAAACCGGATTTATGGGAAATTTCGAAAATCTATCGGATCAGGAATTAATAGCCCGCACAAGGAATGGTTCAGTCGATCATTTCGATGAGCTTGTCAATCGGCACACAATAGTTGTGTATCGGGTGGCGAGATCCATTACCGGGGCGCATGAAGAAGCTGAAGACGTTGTCCAGGAGTCTTTTCTGCGCGCTTTTTCGAATCTCGATAAATTCGATGAATCTAAATCAACATTCAGGACGTGGCTATTAACAATCGCCAGGAACCAGAGCATTAATATTATTGGTTCATTTCGGAGAAAAGCCCTGAAATTTTTCAGTGACCGCAGTGACGATGAACCTGAATTCGAATTTTCATCAAATCCATTAAGCCAGGAATTGCCGGATGCGGAGACACAATTGTCTATAAAACAGCAATTTCAGACTATGGAAAAGGTATTGAAAAAACTGCCTGAGCGACAGAGAACCGCTTTGTTATTAAGGTCTCAGGAAGGTATGAGTTATGATGAAATTTCGACGATCATGAATATTTCAGTTTCATCCGTTGAATCGCTAATATTCAGGGGAAGAAAAAAAATTATCGAACTGGTCGAAAGATAAAAGATTTCCGCGGGTTCTGGGCCAGCTAAAGGTATAAGATATTGGAGGGACAGACCATGAGGCACATAGATTACCAAAAGCATATTTCCCTGTTGCTGGATGGCGTGTTGGAAAAATCATCCAGGGAGGAGTTGCTTTCTCATTTGGAAGAATGCGCGGAATGCATGCATGCCTATGAAAAAATGGTGTCCTTGAACGAAACTCTTGAGAAGATAAGACCTTTGTTGCCAGATCATTCTCTGGCTCACAAAATCAAGGTTCGGATCGCTGCTGAACCTCAATCAACCGCTGCTGTATGGGGCGGCTTTTCCTTCCTGAAACAAGTCCCGGTTTGGGCGTTAATAGCCATCCTGGCAGTCGGGATTGGGGACATGGCCGGCAAGACCCTCACCGAGGTGATGAGCGCGCACGATACATCGCACAATTTGGAAAATTTGATTCAGGACCATGGTGAATCCCTGACTGACGTGGTAATCAATTTTGCGCAATCGGAGAACGGGCAATGAAAAGGGCTTTTTTTATTGGTTTGCTTATCTTTTCGTTGCTCGCCAATGTTTCCGTTGGCGTGGTCGTATTTAGACACTGGTGGTTCAAACCCGGGAATTTTGAGGCTGAACTGACGAGAGAATGTCCTGTTATTTCCAGCGCGGACATGAAAAGGATGTCCCAGATATGGTCAAAAACGGCGAAACAGGGAATCATCAAGACCAGGCTTGAACTAAACGCCAAGAGGGCCGAAGTCCTGGACCTGATAGCTAAAAATCCAGGGGACTTAAAACCGGCCGAAAACGCGATAAAAGAAATGACTGATTTGCGTTCATCCCTTACGAACCAGATACTTGAAAAAGTCAGCAGAACAATGGCTACCTTGCCGCCTGATAAACGCCAGGCGTTCCTGGAATTCCTTAAGCATCGGACCTGTAGAATGATGGGTCCGGGTCGTGGTTTCTGTAAAGGACGTCGCGGCTGTTGTTCACCTGCCGGCCCTCCCTGTAACGGCCCGGGGATGTAATACCCTTTCACTTAATTCATAAATATCTGTCTTTTGAAAAACGAACTTTGCGGTTCGTTTTTTATTTGCGCGGGATTTGTTGAACTGGTCGGTATTCAAAACAGAAGCGGCGCGCGACGTAATATAAAAAATCATGACAGAACAGAAAGGAAAAATTGGACAAATGAGAAACTCAAAGATGATAGTCGGCTTAGTGGGAGTGATGACACTGATGGCAGTCTCCACAGTATTTGCCTTTGGGCCCTGTGGGGCGGGGTGTGGGTTCGGCCAGGGTATGGGTAAGTGTCCTATCCTTGCTTCGGTCGACAACCTGACAAAGGAACAAAAGGATCAAATCAGTACATTGAGGACAGAATTCCTGAGAAAACAGGTAATGTTACGTTCACAAGTAGCCCAAAAAAGGATCGACCTGATGGAACTGGCCAATAAGAGCCCACAGGATGAGGCGGCCATTCAGAAGAAAAAAGAAGAAATCTGGGCTATTAAGGACGAGTTACGCAATAATAGAAGAGCGTTTGGCACAAAAATCCGTTCATTGCTTACTGCAGAACAACGAGAAAAGATAGGTGTCTGGATGGGACGCGGAGCAGGCCCCTGTGGCGCTGGCGGCTGTGGCATGGGCGGCATGCGTGGTGGTATGCGTGGTGGCATGATGGGAATGGGCATGGGCTCAAGAAACTAATTGAAGGGAATCCTAATCTCCAATGTTAAGCCCGACTTCCCGGTCGGGTTTTTTATTGCGGTTAGATGGCGCGGGCGCCATATTCGTCGAGGTCCAGGGTCACGGTTTTGTAACCGATTTCTTTTAGTTCGTGTGAAATGGTTTTCCTCATAGCGCTATCAGACGAAATCTTTTTAAATCCATCGGCGTCGAGGACTATCCTGGCCCAATCCCCGTGAGTCCGTAAACGGAAGAGCCCAAATCCGAGTTTTTTTAGTATAGTTTCACCTGCTCGAATTTTATCAAGAGCTTCCGTAGTAATAGGGGCGCCATGAGGTATTCTTGTAGCCAGGCATGGTTGAGGGGATTTGGTCGCGATTTTGTGAAAGCCTGCGCTCTTTAGAAGGGCTCTTATGTCTTCCTTGTTCAGGTTGGCGTCCCGTAAAGGAGTATGTATCCCCAATTCTGAAAGTACTGCGAAACCTGGGCGATCAGATGGATCATCATCGGCATTTGTCCCGTCAAAGATGACTGCGTTTGGGGCAATGTCCGGAAGATTTCTAATGGCCTGGTAGCGTATTTTCTTGCAGTGATAGCAACGATCCGGTGGGTTGGAGATGAATTGAGGATCTTCGCATTCCCTTGTTTCTGTAACAATCAAACGAACGTCCAGAGCATGCGCCAGATCGCGGGTTTCCTGAAGTTCATCGGGGACTGATGTTGGCGAACAGGCGGTTATTGCGATAACGTTCTCTGGCCCAAGGGCGTGGACAGTCTCAAGTAGCAGCAAGCTAGAATCAACCCCACCGGAAAACGCGACCACCACGTTCCTGTCATTTGCCAGACTCCTGATGGTCTCCTGCAGGTCTTTTTCTTTACTTTTCAGGTTGGAAAACTGACTATGGTTCATGACAAATCCTGTTGTTTCAGAGGGATCATGGTTTACAGAAGTCAAGTCCATTACTGGAGGCTTTGTTGAATCCAGCCGCCACCTATGACCTCATCACCGTCGTAAAGTACGGCCGCCTGACCCGGAGCAACACCCGAAATCGGAGTATTAAAACGGACACTCATCGAATCATCCTGTATTTTCTCTACCACGCAAGGAACCTCTTTGGAAGTTGACCTTACCTTAATTGAAAATTCGGACCGCTCCTTTGGATAATTTCCGGAAATAAAACTAAGCTGGTTTATTATAATTCCTGAGACAAAAGTAGAGATCTTTTTCCCGATCACCAGCGTGTTTTCAGTTGGATCTATCCGGATCACGTAAGAAGGATCAGGACCACAAACCCCGAGGCCGTGACGCTGGCCGACGGTATAAAACATTATGCCCCTGTGTGTCCCGACTGTGTGGCCATTGATGTCAACAATTGGTCCTGCCTTTGGTTCCAGTCCATGTTCCAAAAGAAAATCAGTGTATATCCTGTTGGGCGCGAAACACAACTCCTGAGATTCTTCAGAAAGGTTCACGGGGAGATTATGGTCTTTTGCCATGTTTCGAACCGCAACTTTCGTCATTTCACCGAGAGGGAAACTAACTCTGGAAAGTATGTCCTGAGTGAGCATAAAAAGAAAGTATGATTGATCTTTGGAGCGATCCTTGCCCTTAAGCAAACGCAACCTGTTTACTCCACAGCCAATCCTTGCGTAATGTCCGGTAGCAAGTGTGTCAGCGCCCAGCTCAAAAGCGTGCTCCATTAGAAGAGTCATTTTTATCTTTCTGTTGCACCTTGGGCAAGGCGATGGGGTACGTCCCGAACCGTATTCGGAAACGAAATAATCTATGACAGACTTTTGAAATGATGTTGTGAGGTCTACCAAAAAAATGGGGACATCCAGTGATGATGCGACAGCCTGCGCTTTCGACCACGAATCGAGGAGTCCTGGCATCAATCTCATGTGGAGACCAATGACATCATAGCCGGCATTTTTGAGTAAAAGGGCCGAGCAGGCGCTATCAACGCCTCCACTTAACGCCACAGCAACGGTCATCGGAAAAGTCCTAAAGCTCTATCTGCCATATAATGAGCCAGGTGGAGCAGTCGATGGCTGTATCTCAGGTTGAGGCTCCTGAGGTGTGATAGGCGCGCCTGTCATTCCACCAGTTTCGGTATATAACGGCAAAGGAGCTTTGACGTATTCGGAAAGCGTCTGGTAAGAGTCAAGGGGAGAAATGACCAGAGTATAGCCATTAAATGGAGCGTAAATCGGTTCCCTGACAGGCCCTAATGAAGGACCTTCCTTGGGATTAATAATGACGGTAAGCAATTCCTTGAACATTATTTCAGGCGGAATAACAAATTCGCGTTCCGGTTTATTCTTCAGGATATCTCTCATAAAATAACCCCAGACAGGCATCGCCGCTCTGGAACCTTCTTCTCTCCGGCCCAACGGCCGTTTTTCATCAAAACCAACCCACACACCTGTTGTATAATCCGGGTTGAAACCAATGAACCATGTATCTTCCGCATTATTGGTAGTCCCAGTCTTCCCGGCGATATCCCTACGTTTGAGGTATTGACTGATTCTTGCCCCTGTGCCCTGCCGAACTCCTCCCTGAAGTAAGGATGACATTATATAAGCTGTCTGCGGAGACATCACGGCCTTTACTCGAGGAGGGTCTGTCAGGCGATCATCTTCTTCGATATCAGAGCCATTGTTATTGGCTGAAGCTTTTAGGGCGCGAGGCTGAAAATTTTGAGCTACTCTGGAGAAGGCTTGCACTGGAGCGCCTGGGATCGATGAAGTCCTGTTTTCAGCCGCCTCGACAAATTCACGAAATTCGTCTCGAGGAACTGGTCTAAGAGGATCTGATTCCAGGATGGGGATTTCACTGTGATCTTCAAGTACGTTTCCAAACCTGTCTTCGACTCGTTTTACAAATATTGGCTCCACGTGGACACCACCATTTGGGAAAACTGTGTACGCAGACGTGATTTCAAAAAGGGTGACTTCTGATGTTCCGAGACTAAGGGACAGGTTCCGACCTAGTGGGGATGTTATACCCATCCGGTTCGCCATGTCCAATACCGGGCCGAGTCCGACATCCATCAATATCTTGATGGTGCATATATTGCGGGACAATTCCAGCGCTCTACGAAAGCTCATCGGGCCCATAAAGCTACCACTGGAATTTCTCGGTTCCCATTCATCCTCGGCCCCATCGACGTCCACAACTATGGGTTCGTCTATAATTATTGTGGCGGGACTGTAACTTTTTTGCTCCAAGGCCACAGAATACACTATAGGTTTGAAAGCGCTTCCAGGCTGTCTCCTGGCCTGTATCGCCCGGTTAAACTGGAAGTGTTCCATAGAGGAGCCGCCAACAATAGCGCGTACGCTTCCATTATTGTTTTCTATACATACCAGGGCGCCCTGTAATTTGGGTTTGTCATCAGGGATGAACTCGGGAACATTTTTTTCGTATTTTTCAAAACGCAGGGCCAACACCTGGCCAACTCTATATATGGAAGCGGTGGATTTATTGAGTCTGACCCGTCCCTTCAACTTCTTGCTAAAAGCAACCTCGAGAATTACCTCATTATTGGCCGCAGGAACCGTTTTGACTACAATTCCCTGATATATCCTGCCTTCCACAAGATTCGGCGTGATTCGTTTCTGCACAAGATCTGATATTTCCGAAGGTTGGACCCATTTGAGTATCGCAAGGTTCTTTTGGCGCTTTTTTATCTCCTCCAGTCCCTTTTCCATAGCTTCAAGCGCCCTGCGCTGGAAATCGAGACGACAAGTGGTGAAGACCTTGAGACCATCATTATATAGCTTTTGTTCGCCATATTTCCTTATTATGTAGCGTCGAACAACTTCAGTGAAATCAGGGGCAAGGTCCAAAGGCTTAACATCTTCTTTCCTAAAGGTTAAGGGTTCGTCCTTGGCCTTTTGATATTGTGCTTCATTGATGAACCCAGCCTTGAGCATTCGCCCGAGGACCGTTAGCTGTCTCTGTCTGGCGAGGTCCTTGTTCTTGAATGGGTTAAAACGGGCGGGACTCGCCACCAAGCCTGCTATGAGCGCTGCCTCAGCCACCGATAGATGTTCCACCGGTTTGTCGAAGTATCCCCTTGCTGCGGCTTCTACGCCGTAACAACCGTCTCCAAGATAAATTTCATTCAAATAAACATGCAGGATCTTGTCCTTTCCCCAAGATTTTTCTAAACGGTAAGCAAGAATTATTTCCTTGAATTTCCGGGAAAAAGTGCGTTCCCTGCTCAGCAGAAAATTTCGGGTCACCTGCATTGTAATTGTACTGCCACCTTGAGTAATCCGACCAGCGGCAAGATTTCGGCCCATGGCTCTGATTATCCCGTACCAGTCGACAGCCTCATGCTCATAGAAACGAGCATCCTCGGCTGCCAGAAAAGCTTTGATTACGTGTTTAGGGATTTGGTTCAAATCAACGACGAATCTTCTTTGTTTGAAAAAGACACCTATTACTGTCCCATCATCAGCATAGAAAGTTGATACTGTTTTTGGCTGGTATGAATTCAAATCCGGGATCTCGGGGAGTTCGCGGGAGTATACGAGATATGCTCCTAAAACCCCACCCAATATGCCTATCGGAATTTGTAGAATGAGGATGATAGGGGTCAAGAAGAATAGAGTAAAAAATCCCCTCTTCAGTTTCAGATTACCGGACTCCTTCATATTTATATCCTACACCAGGGAAACGGGAATCGCAATCGACAACGATGAATGAAATTAGTAACGATTATGGGTCCTATCTCATTGGAATTAGTCTTTATATAGCCTTGAATCAAAGTTCCACGGTCATTAAATCCTCAGCTTTCAGTATCGTTCCCTGAAACACGGACTGTGCCTCTGATATGACGTCTATCGCGTCGCATGGCGGATAAAAGTGTGTCAAAATCAATCGTTTTACAGAAGCCCGTTGAGCCACTAGCGCGGCCTCGGACGGTGTCATGTGTCCAGAAACTTTCATGGAATCCGGCATGGAACATTCGCAAATAAGGGTATCGCACGCTTCGGATAAACGGATAAGGTCCTCATTAAAATCAGTGTCACCCGAAATTGTCAAAGTCTTTCCTTCGGTTTCCAGCCTGTACGAAAGACAAGGAAATGAATGAGCGGCCGGCACAGATTTTAACAGAGCGCCTTTAACCCGAAACTCATCTGGTGAAGTGGCAGACATTTCCTGCAAGATCAATCGGTCCTGAATCGGAACCACCCATTCGCCGAATGTTTCGACCAGCCTGTTAAAAAATTGTTCCAGGCCAGTTGGTCCCAATACATGGAATGGTAATGTCCTCATCGGACCGTACGCGTAATTGGAGGCAAAAAGGAAGGAAATAAAATCCGTAACATGGTCGGGGTGGAAGTGAGTGAGCATTATGAGATCAATCTCTTTATAGTCGATCCCCGCTTCGCACATGCGTCTCAAAGTCCCTGCTCCCATATCAACTATTATCTTTAAGTCAGGCGCTTGAATGAACAAGCCGGAAGAGTTTCTATCAAGGAATGGGGTTGCCGTCCCACTCCCGAGGATCGTTATTTTCATTATTGGGCCTCCAAAACCAGTTCTGTATTGAAAATATGGCATCGAACTTGCTTTCTTCAAACCAGGTTATCCATCACAACTTTTCCTGTTACAAATCCATGAAAAGCTCCGGGTTCCCATGTCCCATCTTTTACGCTGCCACCCGGGGCTTTATTTCCTGAATTTAAAGACCACACCGTCATTGACTCCGATCTTAAAGAATTATTTTTTTATTACAGAGAAAGTTGGGTTTGTGTGATAAAAAAAGAACAAAACATGGAAATAATTCCATGGAAATAATTCCATGTTGTGATGAATCAGATGGAGTGGTTTTAACTTGTCAGTTTCAAAAGGAAATAATTCCTCGGGTCGAAAACTATTTTACGTTCCCATAGTTCACACGGAAACCGACATGGGCGCATTGAGCGCATCCATAAAATCAGCTTATATCAGAAAAATGGGCTTACAGGCATGGAAAAGGAAAAAGGAACTTATTGAGCGTTTTTGGACTGATCTTGAGAACGCCATTTACAATCTGAATTTACCTTATTCAAGAACCAAGATTTATCAGGATGGGTTACCGGTTTCTGACACAGAGAACGAACTGAAGATTGTAAAAAAACTGGCTGCGGATGGTAGCAGGAATCATGAACTCATCCAAAAATTGATACACAAGGGGGCGACATTAGTCGGAACGGAATCGGCTGAGCTACTGATACAGGAATATAATCTCGCCCTGAGCGCTCTTAATGAACCTGGATCATTGGAAGGGAGCGAAGATCAAAAAGCGCAAGCAGCGACCATCTTGAAAACGAGAGATGAATTCATTGCGAAAAGGATAGACCAGACGCTTAAACAGGGCGAAGTTGGCGTTCTTTTTATTGGATCGCTTCACAATGTCATTCCTTTGCTCAATTCTGATATTCACGTGGTACTGCCTACGACCCCGGTTGCCAAAGGGTAATCGGAAAATATTTCTGAAGGATCGGAAAAACAGAAGTTGGAAAATATTGGGGTTGGAACTACGGGCGCAAGAGTACTAATCGTAGATGATGAGAAGGATTTCTGTGACATCTTATACCGGGTAGTTAAAAAGGCAGGATTTACTGCGCTTATCGCCCATGATGGCGAGATGGCGCTGGAAATGGCGCGGATTGGTCTACCTGACATAGTGCTCCTGGATGTCAGGATGCCGGGTATGGACGGAATTGAAGTCCTGAGAAGGGTCAAGAAATTGAATCCAGCATTGCCGGTCTTAATGGTTACGGCATATTCCGGTGTCCACGACGCTGTTGAGGCAATGAAGGAAGGCGCTTATGATTATTTGCCAAAGCCCTTGGATAACAATGCCCTTCTGGAAAAGATCAAGACGGCCATTTCCCATAATGTCTGTCTAACCGAGAGGACTGAACCGACTAAAAAAAGTGACTTAACGCTCCATGAAATGAAGAGACTCATGGGACCTAGTTCAAACATAGCTCGACTCATTTCAGATGTGAATCTGGTTGCAGGTTCAAATTTTTCCGTCGTGATTCAGGGAGAAACGGGCGCAAGAGTACTAATCGTAGATGATGAGAAGGATTTCTGTGACATCTTATACCGGGTAGTTAAAAAGGCAGGATTTACTGCGCTTATCGCCCATGATGGCGAGAT
>JAMCYH010000284.1:1169-5328 GCA_023474025.1 Deltaproteobacteria bacterium | reverse complement strand
AATGAAGAGACTCATGGGACCTAGTTCAAACATAGCTCGACTCATTTCAGATGTGAATCTGGTTGCAGGTTCAAATTTTTCCGTCGTGATTCAGGGAGAAACGGGTTCTGGAAAGGAGTTGGTCGCACAAGCTATTCATCGTTTGAGCGCCAGGTCAAAGAAGTCAATGGTTCCGGTAGATTGTGGAGCAATCCCCGAGACACTATTTGAATCTGAAGTTTTTGGGCACGAAAAGGGGGCTTTTACGGGGGCGGTGGCGAACAGGGCCGGAAAATTTGAAATGGCTCAAGGCAGCACGTTGTTTCTTGATGAAATCTCGAACATGCCGCTAACCTGTCAGACCAAACTCTTGAGGGCCATCCAGGAGAAGACTTTTTTTCGCGTTGGAGGGAGACAGCCGATAATCATCGATGTTCGCCTTATAATAGCTACCAACAAGGATCTGAATACCGAGGTCGCTCTTGGGCGCTTTAGCCGCGACCTGTTTTACAGATTGAGTGAATTCACAATTGTCATCCCCCCTATCAGGGAAAGAAAGGAGGATATTGTTTTTCTTGCGGAGCGGTTCCGGATTGCTACGAATGAAGAATTGAAAAAAAAACGTCAGAGGGTTTTCAGATGAGGCTCTGGACCTTATAAAAAGTTATCCATGGCCTGGTAATGTCCGTCAATTAAAAACCGCTGTAAGAAGGGCAGTCCTTCAGTCAGACGATTGGGTTAGCCCTGAAAGTCTGGTTTTGGATTTGGACGAAACTAAGTCCATTTCTTGTTTAACACCTCTGAAATCTGGCGGTGATGATATCAACTGGGATGGACTGTCATTGAAGGAAATCCTTCAAAAAGCCACTGCGGATGTCGAGAGTCGCGTTTTAGCTAAAGCTTTGAGGAAAACTGGAGGCAACAAGGCAAAAGCGGCGCGTTTGTTGCAAATAGACTACAAGACTATCCACACAAAAATCAAGCAATACGGTATCAAGCTTTATTCGGAGGAAGAATGATGGCAAAGAAGACTCGAGACACCACAAAAGATGACATATCAGGATCAAATATTGGTGGCCTGCTGGGAGGTCTGTCTGACCTTGTTCAAAAACTGGCTGACCTGGCTGAGAAAGGTAAAGAACTTAAGGCTAGTGGTGAATTCCCGTCAACTCATGGGGACAAGGAAATCAAAGCAGTCTATGGTTTCAATGTGAAATTCGGGCTTGACAAAAAGGGCTCTGATCAGATCAAGGTCGAACCGTTTGGAAACGTAACCAAGGATACAAAGTCTGGACGGACTGTGGTACATGAGGTAAGAGAGCCTCTCGTCGATGTATTCGAAGAAGAGGACCACGTCCTGGTCATTGCCGAAACACCTGGAATTGGGCCCAAAGACGTGAAAATTGATTTGAAGGATGATGTGTTGACGATCTCAGCCTCAAAAGGCGATAAGAAATACCACAAAGAAATCTTATTGCCAAGGATTTGCGATAAGGACAAAATGACGATCTCCTGCAACAATGGAATGCTTGAAATAAAGTTTCTTAACTAGTCCCGGAGCTTAGATATGGGAAAAGATATTAATCAGCCTGTTAAACTAAAAGTGGTTGAAGCCCTTAGTAAGGACATGGGGCGAGCCTATGCCCGGATGGACCCTGAAGACATGGCAAAGCTAGGGGCAAATGTTGGCGATGTTGTGGAGATAGCGGGCAAGAGGCGGACGGTTTGCAAAGCCATGCCTGCATATAAGGATTTGAGGGGGCAGTCACGGGTTCAACTTGATGGAATTTCCCGGCATAACGCCAGGGCTGGTCTTGACGAAACCGTATCCATACGGAAAGTATCCGCCAAACCCGCTGATAGAGTGGTCCTTTCGCCTGTGAACGTAAAACCTTCGGAAAGGGATCTTGAGTACATTGGTAGCCTGTTGGACGGACTTCCAGTGATGGAAGGCGACATGATTAAGGCTAACCTGTTTGGGAGTCGTTCCGCTGACTTTACGGTGGAAAGTGTTTCACCCAAAGAGCCAGTTTTAATCAATCCCACTACTCAGTTGCTGGTTGGGAAATCAGGAGAGGCTAAGGCCGGACGTACAATTTCCTATGAGGACATCGGTGGACTCAAGCCTCAAGTTAATAGAATCAGGGAAATGATCGAACTGCCGCTACGCTATCCCGAGGTGTTCGAGAGACTTGGTATCGACGCGCCTAAAGGTGTATTATTACATGGGCCTCCTGGATGTGGCAAGACCTTGATAGCCAGAAGCATAGCCAACGAGACAGACGCCAAGTTCTTTACGGTTAGTGGTCCTGAGATCATCCACAAATTTTATGGCGAGAGCGAAGCACATCTACGTAAAATATTCTCTGAAGCTGCGGCTCAAGGGCCAAGTATAGTTTTTCTCGATGAAATTGACGCAATAGCTCCTCAAAGGGAAAAGGTAGTTGGGGATGTCGAAAAACGAGTCGTCGCGCAGTTGCTAGCTCTCATGGATGGGTTGAACAAGCGGCAAAACCTTATCGTTATCGCCGCTACCAACATACCTAACGCCCTCGACCCTGCATTGCGCCGACCGGGTCGGTTCGACAGAGAAATCGCGATCCCCATCCCGGATAAGTACTTTATGATAGGTTATCATGGAATTCACAGCAGAGGTATGCCGCTAGCCAGCGATGTTGATATGTCTCACCTGGCTGAAATCACGCATGGGTTTGTGGGAGCGGACCTGGAGGCCCTGTGCAGGGAAGCCGCCATGATATGTCTGCGGCGTCTGATGCCGGACATTGATTTTGGTATGGCGGGAATTCCCTACGAGAGACTTGCAAGGCTGGAAGTCCTTATGGACGACTTCATGACAGCGTTAAAAGAAGTTGAGCCATCTGCAATTCGAGAGGTTTTTGTTGAAGTCCCTGATGTAAAATGGGAGGACGTCGGTGGCCATTCGGCTCTGAAAGAACGACTCATAGAGGCCGTTGAGTGGCCGCTGAAGTACCCGGACATTTTTCTTCAGGCAGGTGTAAAACCCCCAAAAGGGATCTTGCTATCAGGCCCCCCGGGGTGCGGAAAGACCCTGATAGCAAAAGCCATAGCCAACGAGAGTCGAGTCAACTTTATATCAGTTAAGGGCCCAGCTCTGATTTCCAAGTATGTTGGTGAATCAGAAAAGGGCGTACGGGAAGTCTTTAAAAAAGCAAGGCAGGCTTCACCCTGTATCGTTTTCTTTGATGAAATTGACGCATTGGTTCCTGCACGTGGCGGGACAGCGTCCGATTCCCATGTTTCCGAAAGAGTGTTAAGCCAGTTCTTGGCGGAAATGGATGGTATAGAGGAGCTTAAAGGGGTGTTGATCCTGGCCGCGACGAACCGGGCGGACATGCTCGATCCAGCGGTCCTAAGGACTGGCCGGTTTGATGAACATTTCGAGATTCTAGCGCCTGATCCAAAAGATCGCGAAGAAATTTTCGCTGTTCATCTTAAGAATAAGCCTCTTGTAAAGCAGGTCGATATTAAAACCCTGGCTTCAAAAACCGAGGGATTTGCGGGGGCAGATATTGCTGGAGTGTGCAACCAGGCGGCCTTAAAGGCTGTAAGACGGGCTGTTCAGAAAATCAGAAAAAATCCCGAAAAGCCTGTCAAAGTCGAATTGACGGAAGAAGACCTTAATGAAGCTATTGACGAGGCTTTAGCCTAATCACTTCAAACAATAATTACGGTTTTCAAGAAAATTGAAGGCAGGTTCTGTTCAATGACCGGACCTGCCTAAAAGGTGTTCCTTTTCACAAAAGAGAGAAGTTTCTATGACTTCAGCTATATACGTTTTTGGTTTTGTGCCTGAAGGATGTTTACCCGAAGACCTGAAGATTGAAGGGATTGAACCTGACCAAACAGTGGTCCAGGAAAAGTTCTCAGATATCAATGCTGTTGTAGCGTATGTGCCGGTTTCTGAATTTGTCGGAGCAGAAGCCGAACAACGTTTACAGGACATTGAATGGGTAGCTCCCAGAGCTGTGAACCATCAAAAGGCAGTCAAGAAAATATCAGAATTAGGCCCTATGCTACCGACTCAATTTGGCGTGCTCTTTTCGAACCGCAATAGTCTCGCAAAATTTGTTGAAAATAATCAGTCTGAAATCAAGGAATTTCTGGCTGTGATATCAGATAAGGTCGAGTGGGCAGTTAA
>JAMCYH010000284.1:0-1159 GCA_023474025.1 Deltaproteobacteria bacterium | reverse complement strand
TACTGGGAAAATTCCCGGACAAGAAAAAGACTTATAGAAACGGAATTTGGCGATCGCTTCAAACAACTCGTCACGTTGAGTGATGGGGCGCGCTACTTTAAGGAAAAGCAGTTAAACTCGGAAATTGACAAAAAGGTCTCAGAGCACATCAAAACCCTTATGGTTGATGTGTCGACCCAATTGTCAAAGCTTTCTCATAGTTCGAGGAAGCGTAAGATTGTCATAGATGATTCCGGTGAGGAAGGTCAGCAACTGGTAGCAAACTGGGCCTTTTTGATAGAAAAGACTCTAGCTGAAGAATTCGTGCTCCTAGTCAACAACTTCAATTCCAACCTTGGGGGAGAGGGAATTTCTTTTCGCATTTCCGGGCCATGGCCACCCTATTCGTTTGTCCCAAATCTGTTATGGGAGTACAATTAATGAAGTGGCTTCTTTACTGCGTTTCAAATTCGGGGGATTTTCGGCAAGACCAACCCATTGTCGGCGTTAACGATGAACCGGTTGTTTTCCTGAACGGTTTGGGTCTCCTCGCAGTGGTGTCTCGTTTTGACGATTCACAAGCGTCCTTTGATGTGAATTCCATGATAACCTATCATAAAGTAGTAGAATCGTTGTTCGAACGTACTACAATAATTCCCTTCAGATATAAGACTCTTTTGAATAGCCGGGAAGAAATCCTGGGTACGTTTCGAGAAAAAAATGCTCATTTCAAAAAATTACTCGCTAGTCTTGATGGTGCGATTGAAATAGGGATCAGATTGGTAAAGCCTAAACCAGTTGTGGACAATAAGTCCTTATACGATTGTTTAAACAAAGGGTCCTCTAATGGCTCGAATCCGGGGAAAACGTATCTTGAAAGCAGGAAGGCGTTTTACTCAACGGCATCCTGGATTCAGGACCAGAAGAAAGAATTTTGTCAATTTTGTATGAAACAATTTGACGGACTTTTCGTCGATTTGAAAAGTGAAGCGGCACGCTTACCCGAAATCCAGAATCGCAAGGATCTCGCTCTGATCTCGGTATATTTTCTTGTCAGAAAAAACCATTCACAGGAATTCAGAAAAAAATTTCAGGAACTCAAGGATCTGGATCTGGGGAAAGTATTACTTAGCGGTCCGTGGCCACCTTATAATTTTGTCATTTTCGTCTTTCATCCCGG
>JAMCYH010000141.1 GCA_023474025.1 Deltaproteobacteria bacterium | reverse complement strand
TTTTCTATCTAACACATTTTGGGACACTATTAAATATTGATTCCGAGTTTTGTCTTGCGATCGTTGTAATGGACCGGTTAGGTGAAATACCAATTCACTTATGGCTGATTGATTCTGAAATACGTATGGCGGCATGTCGGCCGCCATACGAAGAGATTAAGAAGACGGGCCAGAAGAATGAACCCAATGATACAAAAGACCTCAGAGCCCGGATGGGGGGGTTATGGGGGAGGGAGGGTGTCCACCCGGGCAGAGGTCCGAATGGGAACAGTTTGGCAATAGCCAAATCACGTTCTCACAGTTCAGGAATATAGGATAATTCCGTTTAAAAGTCAATATAATACTTTAGATTATTAATATAATATCCTGTTATTGTTTTCTATTTTGCTTTCTAACTATGAAAATTAAGGGATCGGGGATGGTTCAACCGGTAGGGCCAAGGCCTTGAATCAGGGTTAGTCCTATAGTCCCTAAGCTCAAGATAATTAAAACAATGACCGAAACCCAGGCCAGAAAATTAAAAATTCGGCCATTTGAAAAATTCCGCATCACGGACTTGTTGTTGACCAGATATAGAATGAAGACAAGAATGATGGGCAAAACTAGACCATTCAGGATCTGAGATACATACATTATTGAAATTAAAGGTAAATTTGGAGCTAAGATCACGAAGCCTGAAAAAAAGATTATGAAACAATACAGTCCATAAAATTGTGGGGCTTCGGAAAATTTCTTGTCCAGACTCGATTCCCATCCAAAGGCTTCGCATATGGTATAGGACGTCGACAAAGGTAGGATGGCGGCTGAGAATACCGACGCGTTAAACAAACCAAAAGCAAAAAGCCAGGTGCAGTACTTTCCGGCTAGCGGTTCGAGGGCAAGCGCCGCCTGAGACGCTTCCTCTATATTTATTCCGGCCTTGTGCAGGGTAGCCGCACAGGCCAAAATAATGAAGAACGCGACGACGGAAACCACTATAGAACCTACTATCACATCAACGCGGACCACTTTCAAATCCTGTAATCGAAGCCCTTTATCTACTACGGACGCCTGAAGATAAAATTGCATCCATGGCGCAATGGTGGTACCGACCAAGCCCGTTAGCATTAATACGAAGTCGGTCTCGAGCTTTATCGTTGGATGCCCCATGGCGCTGACCACCTCGACCCAGTCGGGTTTTACAATAAAACCTACCGCAACATACGAGACATAAAAAAGGCAAGCTATTAAGAAAACCCTCTCAACTGATCTGTAGGTCCCTTTTACGGCGAGCCACATCAAAAACATTATTCCGAGAGGAATGGCCAAATATTTTGACACGCCAAAAATTTCCAGAGAAGCTGCTATACCCGCAAACTCAGCGATGGTGTTACCCATGTTCGTGATTACGAGTAATATCATTACATAAAATGTTACTTTTGCTCCAAACCGCTCTCTTATGAGGTCTGAAAGGCCTTTCCCTGAAACAACGCCCATCCTGGCGCCCATTTCCTGAATTATGACTAGAATTAATGTGATAGGGATGAGCGACCAGAGCATAGTAAGCCCGTACTTGGCTCCCGCAAGGGAATAGGTTGTTATCCCTCCAGCGTCGTTGTCGACGTTTGAGGTAATGATTCCGGGGCCCATTAGGGCCAAGATAGCCCAGAGCCTTACAAATCTGGATCTCAAGAGTCCCTTTCCCGACTTTTCGCTATGCCCCTGTTTTTGCAATTCAAGATTCCCGAACCAGCTTATTTCCCAAGATGTGGAGCCAGGATTTCCAGGAGGGCTTTAAAACGTACCACACCAGCAATCCTATTTTCCCCGTCGACCACAGGCACTCCTCTGAAACCGTATTTTGCGAAAAGCTTCGCAAGATCTTTTGGGCCATCATCAATCCTGGCCGTAATTACTCGAGACGTCATTATCTGTTCAAGCGGAGTAAAGATCTCAGTTGACAACAATTCCCTAAGATTTGTAACACCAAGTAGCCTCCCTTGATCATCAACAATGTACAAGTAATAAACCACATCCATCTCATTTGCATGCCGCCTTATGTGAGCCAGAGCCTCCACGATAGTCCTGTCCGGCGTTAGAGCCATGAACTGGGTTGTCATCAATCCCCCCGCTTCATCTTCCTCATGCGCCAGCAACCCCTTTACTTTTTCTTCATATTCAGCGTCCATCTCCCGAAGTATTCCGGACGCTGTTTCTTCGGGGAGATCGGCGATGAGATCGGCTGCTTCATCTGGTGACATTTCTTCCATGATGTCAGCAGCGCGGTTTGGTTCCAGTTGCCTCATTATGGACACCTGGATTTTCGGATCCATTTCTTCAATAGCTTCAGCTAAAACCTCCTCGTCTAATGTTTCAGCCAAAGCTGAGCGTTCATGGACATCCATGTCTTCTATGATATCTGCCAAATCGGCAGGATGAAGTTCCGCCAACCTGGCCTGTGGAATTTGGAGTTTAAGTCGGTCAGGGTGGGCCAAAGGCTCTACGTAGTTCCACGCAATAAACCGTTCTTTCAAATCATAATCAAAAAACCATTTGTTGAAGCGTGTCACTGCTTCTTCGAAACCAAGCCTTCGCAATAAGCCTCTCAGGCCGACATCCACCTGCACAAGGAGAAGTTTACCCTCGGATCGGACGAATTTCAGATCGTTTACCCGCTCGACTTTTGCCCCGTGAACATCGACGATCTGCTTATCCAGGAGGAAATCTCTCAACAATACATCTGTTTGGGCCCGATGTCTGTTTTCGAGCGGAACCGGCGGCCCGGATTCCGTACGAACAACAAGCGCCGACTTCTTCAAATCGTTTACATCCGCCCATTGAAGACAAAACCGAAGCTTGGAGAACCTTCCACCAAAGACGATACCTATGACTTCAGGTAGAGCCTTTTCCATATCCACAATTAGGTCGTACAATTTCCCCAAACGTTTTCCCGTCTCCAGGTAGACGTTGCTGAGAAGTAATTCGCTAAGATAATAAGTCTCCAGGCCAGCAGGCTCCAAAAATCCTCCGTTAGGCCAAAATAAAATGGCCAATTACTGGTTGACGCGCTTCTGAACGCCAGGAAAATAACTCACTTTCAAGAAAAAAAAGACAGCGTGGTCCAAGTTTTACAATGCGACTATCTTGGCGAAAATCTACCTCTTTTTTAACCCAGGAGAGTTAAAATTGGAGGGTGGCATGTCAGCCGCGTTTAAAAAAAGGCCGACAATCGTTATAGGTTACCTAAATTCTTTGTGAATCTTTTTCCAGTTTATCATGAAAAGGTTTTCTTTAAAACCGGAACTATTGCATAATATGGTGAAGTCGATTTAAAAGGTGGAGCTGACCATGCCCATTAAAAAACAGTTGGAGGTTATGCTCGCTGACGCGCCCGGTGAGCTGGCCAAACTTACTGAAGTCCTTAAACAGGAGCATATAAATATCCAAGCTATGAGTATTCAGGACGCGAATGAATACTTACTGGCCCTTTACGATGTGAGGAGCCAGACCGGTCGTCGTGTTGCGCCACGTGACTACTATGAAGCCATTCTCAAAGAATCAGCCAAGTATTCGATGATCCGTTTGATAACAGACAATCCTGATAAGGCGCTTGAGTCCTTGAAGATGGCCGGCTACAAAGTTAAAGCTGAAGATGTTGTTGGCTTGGTCTTGGACAATGTTCCCGGGATTCTCAACAGGGTTTCCAAAACTTTTGGGGATAACGGGATCAACATTTCTTACACGTATGGGTCTGGTTTCTCGGATAGCGAATGCGCCCTGTTTATTTTTAAGGTTTCTGATACCGAAAAGGCCTTAGAATTGTTTCCAGGCGGGACAGCATGAGGAATGGAAATATTTCGTTTGCTATCGTTCCACATGAGTAATGTCCGATAAGATATATTATGTTAACTCGCAATCGTTCAAAATTTCTATTTCAAATACCGCTTGTGTCTCCTGAACCAGAAACCTTTTCCGAACTGATCGACGAAGGGAAAATTCCCTTTCGGCCGGATTTGTGAGGTTCGTCTTTTGACAGATAACACCTCAAACAATTCTGGCATAAGTGTAGTAGTGATCACTAAAGATGAGGAAGATCGAATCGCCAGGCTTCTTAAAAGTGTTTTTTTTGCTGATGAAATAGTCGTTGTAGATTCAGGTAGCTCAGATAAAACTCTCGAAATCTGTAAAACCTACGGAGCAAAAATCTTCCACCATCAATGGCTTGGTTATGCGCGACAAAAGCAATATGCTATGGAAAATGCGAGTTCCGAATGGATATTGTCCCTTGACGCGGACGAAGTCATCCCGGAGCAAACCCGTGTGGAAATTCTAGACGCAGTGGCCGTATGTAAACATGACACCAAAGGCTTTTCTTTTCCTCGTTTGAGTTGGTATTTAAATCGCTGGATCAGGCATGGAGGATGGTTTCCCGATAGAAAAACCCGTCTTGTCCGTCGTGGTTATGGCAGATGGATTGGTGAGACCTTACACGAGAAACTTGAGGTTGACGGAGAAGTGAAACGGTTGAAAAATCCTATCTGGCACTACGTTTATCGTGATATCTCCGACCAGATAGGCACTGTAGACTCATTTTCGACCGCTTTCGCGGTCGGTAAGAAGGCACGTTTTCCGCGAGCGTATCTTGTCATTGGGCTTTTGCACTCTGTGGTCAAATTCTTTGAATGCGCGATTTGGAAGCTAGGGATCCTTGATGGATTACCTGGTTTGGTCATCGCCGTTAACAGCGCGTTCTACGTTTTTCTTAAACACGCGAAGGTTTGGGAAACCAGCCTCAACACTTCCAGACAGCGTCATCGTTCATAGAAAATTCCAAAATGAAACAAATTGCTTTAGCGCTTGAGAATTTCAGTCGCTTTTCAGGTGGAGCGGAATCATATGCCGTAGAACTGGCGGATACACTAAAACGCAACGGTTGGCATGTTCACCTTATTGGGCACTCGTGGGATGGTAGTCCCGAAGGAGTTATTTTTCACAAAATTCCAAAATTGTCTAAATTGTTCCCCCCTTTTCTCAGGATACTATATTTCGCATTAAAACACAGAACCATAGTTAAAAAGCTTGATCTCAATGTAATAGTCGGATTCGGAAATACGATTGAAATGAACGTGTATCAGAGCCATGGTGGGGTTCATTTCGTTAGTAGCCTCAGGAAGATTCGAGCGGAGACTAGCCGTTTTGTTCGTTTCGTCAAGACTGTCCTGACATTTATCACCCCCAAGAGCCTGGCGAGATCCTGGATAGAAAGCGCACCATTTCGAAAGAGTCCCATGCCAACTGTTATAGCCATATCAGACATGGTGAGGAACGACATCTGTCAGCGTTATCACCTGAAGAAAGATCAGATACATTTAATCTATAATGGTGTCAACCTAAGAAGGTTCGCGGGAATTCTTGAAGCTGAACGCAGAGCTTCAATCAGAGGCGCTTTAGGATTCTCGCAGGAAACTCTTTTTTTGTTTATGGCCTACGATTTTAGAAAAAAAGGAGTTCGATATTTGATCGAGGCCGCTGCAAAACTAAAAGAGGCCGTCGGACCTGAAAAGTTTGGTGTGGTTATAGTTGGCTCTAGACCCTCCCCTGCCCTCCAGCGTTTGGTACAGAAGTTGAATCTCGAATCTACGGTAATTTTCAACGGCCCGACGAAGGAACCAGAAAAATTTTATAAAGCTTGTGATGTATTTATTCTTCCTACTTTTTATGACGCTTGTTCACTAGTGGTTTTCGAAGCCATGGCGTGCGGTCTTCCCGTAATAACAACAGTAGACAATGGCGCTTCCGGCATTCTGACTAACGGATTAGACGGAACCGTACTAACTGATCCTAGATGTATCAAGGAGATGGCAGAGGCCATGGGACGATTTCTTGACAATGATTTTCTTGGGGAGGCTTCCAAGGCGGCCGTCAGTACGGTTTCCAGGTATTCAGTGGAAGCTAATCATTCCAAAATGTTAGCTATCTTTGACTCCGTGGCTGGGAACCATTCAAACAGGCGACATTCATCAAAAGTCTAACAAACGCGAGCATAAACTAAAAAACCACTATGCATGTTAGGTATACTAAATCAGGCTAAAAATTAGCAGCTTGGACAAAAAAATTGATTCCCTTCGATGTAAAATCACTTGAATTGATCTCTGGATCAGTGGCATTATCAAAAGTCGCGCATTAATTTATGTAGGGATCAATTCGAGTAGAGATGGATACACAACGCAACAAAATAGTAGTTTTTCATTGCCGCAATCTTCGCCTTTTTTCTAACGGCGGTCAAAAGGATTTTTTAAAAGCATGGCCTAATTTAAGTCTAATTGCCGTTCCTTGTTCCGGCAAGATTGAAGCTCATTTTCTTTTGAAGACCCTCGCCTCTGGCGCGCAAGGAACGCTTGTACTTGGTTGCGCTGAAAAGGCGTGTCAATATCTGGAAGGTTCTATGCGGTCCCGTAAGAGAGTTGATTACGCTCGGTACTGGTTGGACAAAATTGGAATTGCGTCAGAGAGGATTGAGTTTGTTCGTATTTGGCCTGTTAACAAGCAAGCCCTGGAAGCTCTCTTGAAAGAGTTTACGTCAAAACTCCAATCTCTTGGAGCGCTAGGAGCTCCAGAAAAAGTCTAACGAACAATCCAATAGTTTTAGAATCGACTCGTGTCAAAGGGTGACACGGTCAAACAGCAGCGCGTCATCGGCTGCTTTTTTAGGCCGAAGGCGAGTCGATTAAGGAGGAAATCCGTGATTGTCGCTGAATTAAAGGAAATTACCGAAATAAGGAAGATGATGATTTTCCCACTCCTTGTTTTGGGCAACCCATCCGCCCATTGGATAGCGTCCGGTGTCGCAATCGGCCCAATCTGCGCCCGAACCAGTTTAACCAGTTCTTTC
>JAMCYH010000078.1 GCA_023474025.1 Deltaproteobacteria bacterium | reverse complement strand
TAACGATCGGCCCGAGCGTCCATAATATCTTGATGTCCAGGAGTAACCTTATGATTGTTACGATGGCACATAGCCAACTGCATGGAATCGATTACAGGGTTCTGCATCATACCACCAAGCGCTTTGTAACCTGCATGATTTGGACAATGCGGCAAGATTGTAATAACGATCGGCCCGAGCGTCCATAATATCTTGATGTCCAGGAGTAACCTTATGATTGTTACGATGGCACATAGCCAACTGCATGGAATCGATTACAGGGTTCTGCATCATACCACCAAGCGCTTTGTTCATCGCGTTTCTAAGAAAGGCCACATCTATGTACACATGATGCCCAACTAAAACCGAGTCACCGCAAAAATTCAAGAAAGCTTCTAACACGTCGTTCGGGCTAGGCGCATTTCTCAACTGGTCCGGAGTGATACGATGAATAAACGTCCCCATAGTATGCTGCTCAATTTTGGGCCGCGCGTAAGAATAGAAGGAATCCCAAAAGACAATTTTCAGATTTCGTATACGCACTCCGGCAATTGAGACAATCTCATCGACTCCAGGATTCAGGCCCGTCAATTCAGTGTCAAATACCACGAAATCGCAATCTGAAACCGCGCGATTCATATCGAATTTCTCAAAAAGCTTCTCGTTTTGAACAAGCAAAGGATGTCGCTGCTTGTTCCTGCGCTGGATGAACGGGAATCTTAGTCTCACTTCCAGAGGTCTTCCTTCCGTTTAGCCGCGGCATGTATCATTGTCATAGCGCCATGTTGAGGTCCTGACATTTCTTAATTTCGGACGTGTCAAGATCGGATATATTAGTCTCAGTCGCCGCCGTTTTGGCCAGGAAAATTTTCATTACCAGGAGTTTTAAAGAAAATCGTTATTTGTCGGAAGGTTACATGCTCATGCATAAACCTTCACTAGTCTTTATGTTCATTATAATGAACACTTCAAGTTTCCTACATATTTTATACGGATAATTGTATTGAAAAAATTCTGCGCTTTCTAAGAGTTTATTTGACAATAACACTCACATTTTAGTATAGCCATAGTAAGCGTTGTTCATCATGATGGTGTAGACACAGGTCTTGATTTTCTTTTTAGTTTCAACGAGCCGAGAACTCAATTATAGGTATTTTGTTCAGGCAATATCAAACTTTTCAACAAATATGAACCTCCCGGAGGTCCAGTCTTGCGAGCTTCAATGGCAAGTCTTGAAAGACTTTGGACCAAATGAACTTTATTGAACTGATATAATTTTGACGGTCACTAGGTTTCCTTGGTCTACTTTGGAACTATCTCCCTAATAACCTGAAGGTTTTTAGGGGG
Organism: Deltaproteobacteria bacterium; assembly: GCA_023474025.1. Taxonomy (GTDB): domain Bacteria; phylum Desulfobacterota; class Desulfomonilia; order Desulfomonilales; family Desulfomonilaceae; genus CAJBEZ01. Next base: position 5,546 of record JAMCYH010000078.1, on the reverse strand, counting down.
TTGAAAAACAAGTTCTTTATAGGAGGTGGAATCATGTGGCTAGGTATGGGCAGTTTCGAAATGGCCCTGGTGTATGTGCTGTGCATATTGGCGGGGCTATGGTGCCTTATTTACGGGATTTTCTTCTGGAAGACACAGGACCGACCAGATGATGTCCGAGGCGCGTCCGATTGGGAAAAGGAAGAAAGAGAACTGCAATGAAGAACTTCCGAAACTCGCGAAGCAATCAGAAAGCGCATTTAGCAAGGAGGTACCATGGGTGAAGGAATTTTATTTAAGATAGTTTTGACTATTATTTATGTGTTGATCACTCTTTATCTGGGTTACAGAGGCTGGAAGGAAACAAAGGTCGCAAAAGATTACTTGCTTGCTGGCCGCGGAATGGGATCATTCGTCATGGCCATGTCCTACGGCGCGACATTTATCAGCACGTCAGCAATAATCGGATTTGGCGGAGCTGCCGCTTTATTTGGTTTCTCACTCTTGTGGCTAACTTTCCTGAATATATTTGTCGGTATTTTTATTGCCTTTGTGTTCTTCGGAACCCGCGCCCGGAGGATGGGATTGGCCCTCGACGCTCACACGTTCCCCGAATTAATTGGCCGTAGGTATCGCTCCCCCTTCCTGCAGGGATTCGCTGGTCTGGTCATTTTCATTTTCCTTCCCGTTTATGCTGGAGCGGTCCTTATTGGGCTTGCCCGTCTTCTTGAAGTCTATTTAGGGGTGAATTACTATGCGGCATTGATAGGATGTTCTTTTCTGATCGCCATGTACGTTATGACAGGGGGGCTCAAAGCGGTCATGTATACTGACGCGTTTCAAGGCACCTTGATGTTTGTCGTAATGTTCGTTTTTTTGATCGGAACATACTGGATGCTGGGTGGTGTTATTCCAGCCCATACAGCTTTGACAGACCTGGTTGCCCAATACCCGGCAAGTCTCAAGAAGGCTGGCATGATCGGTTGGACACAAGGAGCCGTCCCTTTCAGTCCTATCTGGTTGACTATCTATACTACAATCGTGCTCGGTGTCGGGATCGGTGTCTTGGCACAGCCACAGCTTTCTGTCAGATTCATGACAATCAAGTCTGAGCAGCAACTCAAAAAGGCCGTAAGTTTTGGTGGCATCTTCATCCTCTGCATGACCGGCGTGGCTTTTGTAGTTGGAGCATTAACGAATGTAGTGTTCTGGGAACACCCGGTGCTGGAAAAAGTTGTGGACGGTGTTACCAAGAAAGTCCCGGCGATTGCGGTCGCAGTAGCGGGCGGCAATATCGACAAAATTATACCGATGTATATCGACACGATGTGGCCAGGCTGGTTCAGCACATTGTTCGTCCTCGGCATGTTCGCCGCCGCCATGTCCACGTTGAGCGCCCAGTACCATGCGGGTGGGACTTCGTTCGGTCGAGACTTCTACGAGAAATATCTGCTCGGCCGGGGCGACACACTAATGGTAACCCGAATTGGGGTGGCTCTTACCATACTTTTCACGCTTCTATGGGGACTTGTGCTTCCTGGGAGCATTATAGCAATCGCTACCGCGTTTTTCTTCGGTTTGTGTTCATCATCTTTCCTGCCTGTCTTGGTTTTGGGACTTTACTGGAGAGGTATGACCAGGGCCGGAGCCGTATGCAGTATGGTTGGTGGTTTTTTGATTAGTTCCCTATATGCTCTTTTTGTTCACCAGAAAGAATCGGTTGCAATTGGCTTGACCAAGGCCCTTTTTGGCCTGGATACGCTTGTATCATCATTTCCTCCGATGAGCTGGCCATGGAAAATGCAGTTCGTTGATCAAAACGTTATCGCCATGCCGATAGCTCTCATAATCGCCGTGGTCGTAAGCCTTCTCACGCCCAAAATGGATAAGGCCTATGTGGATCGCTGCTGGAGAAACTTCAAGTAGCGACACCCCGTGCTTCTGAAAAAAGCGCCCCACTTGAGGCGCTTTTTTCTCCCCCATAGATCCTGCCTGCATTCGCTTTGAGGTTTTTCAGCCACTCAAATAAATTCGATTTTCTTTGACAGAGGTCCTACTTGATCATATCCTGAATTTTGTTGATTTCTTCCTGGTCTTTTTTATCTATACCCTGTGGTTGATCTGGAGCGCCAGCTTTTGGGGCTTTTTCGGCTACGGCTGGTTGAGCTGCGGGAGCGGCGGTTTCTTTTTTTTCCTGGCAGGCGGTAAATAGTAGCGAAAACAAAAAGGCGCCAACGAGGAAGATCTTCGAAAACTTGTTCATAATAGCGTCCCTTCGAGATGATGAATTTGAGTCTGAAGTATTATGTAATCCTATGGCTTCTCTAGTCAACAATTCTTTGCCCAGCAAATCATTATGATTCGGTATAATGAATTTCTGGCGCTATCACAAATCAGTCATCGCATAGGGCAATTATTCTTAATTCCCCACCTCAAAAGGCAGGCTTGAAGCCAGGATGGGCTGCCCATTACGCACAACTCACGGCAACTTGAAATTCCCTCGTTCTTAAGTATCCAAATTAGTTTCAAGAGTAGATAGGCTGTTTGCAGAGCATCTCCCAACGCGTCATGTTGTGGGAACAGGGGCAGATCGAGTAACCTGGATAATCGTCCCAAATTGTACGAGATCTCATTTACAGATTTTGTAGTTCCGATATCTCTTATTTTGGTTTTGCAACATCGGGCTAGTCGAAGGGTATCGACAAACGGGTTCGATATCGTCGAGCGAAGCGCCTTACGGCATGCCTTACGGAGAAAAGGCAGATCAATTTCAAGTTGGTGACCTACCAAAATAGAGTCACCGCAGAATTCTACAAATCTTGGGAGAATTTCCTCAATAGAGGGAGCATTTACAAGGTTTTCAGGGGTAATTCGGTGCACAAATGTGGCTGTAGAAATCATTGCGCCTTCAGGCCTTACCACTGAGTAGAAGCTTTCATGAGGAATGATCTTGAGGCAATTTATGGTTATTGCGCCAATTGAAATGATTTGACCGCTTCTAGGGTTTAATCCGGTAAGTTCAGTATCGAAAACAACAAATTTTGACAATTCAATCGGGGCGTCGAATGTCGATTGTTTAGGGTCTTGAGGAAAATCAGGCATCGTTACATATCGGCCCTGATTTTAGCAGCGTAACCTTGAGTTCGCTTGATTACAGAAAAAGCTTCTTTGAGGGTAATTTTTTCAAGATCGGAAAGATCGGCCGGGTTTATAAAGTTGTGAGGCTCAGATCCTTTTTCAATAAGTCTCAACTGCCAAACCAGTCTCAGATGCATAACGAAATTGTAAGCCTCAAGCAGATCAGAGCAGATTTCTTTATCAATCTGGCCATCCTGCATGAGCGTAGTGAGCCTGTCAATTGTGTTGGTCACGGTTTTCCCGTACCGTAAAGACATCATACGGGCAAAATCAACCACAGGCGTTAGGCCTCGAAGCTTTAGGTCCACTCTGTTCTTATGCTCACCATCTCTTTCAACGATGAAATTTCTGAAAAAAGATAATGGCGGCTCTATAGTCAGGCAATCATTCGCCAGATGTTTCAGGAATGCCGCGCTCTGTTGGGCCCTTTCACCGATATAATTCCTTAATTTGGACCCCACTTCCATAGATCCAAATATCGGTCTGAAATCAAAAAAAATCTTTGCGTTTAATGTTTCAAGAGGTTCTGTGGCCGCCATCCATTGCTCAAAATACCCTACCCAAACATTGTATGATTTTCTCCACCGGCTAACCGAAGCCATCATGTCCCCTTTACACAGAGGATAACCGCATGCTGTAAGATGTTTGATCGCCTGATTCCCAAATCTCCTGAAATACAACTTTGTCCTTTTGATCATCTCCCATTCGTCAGGAGGTTCTTCATAAATTATGGCGTTATCCTGATCAGTTCGGAATGTCTGCTCTTTGCGACCCTCGCTACCCATCACAATCCAGCAGAAAGGAACGGGGGGTGGTCCAAAGTCCTGAATCATCAATGTCAGCAATCTATGAATTATTCTGTCATTAAGGACTGAAATTACCCTTGCGACGTTGTCAGCCTTTGCGCCCTCTTCAATAAGCCCTCTAATGACTGACACGGTTTTTCCGGACAGAGAATAGAGTCCATTTATTTCATTTTGGGAATCAATTTCACGCAGCAAAAATAGAGGCGAACTCCCCTGGGCCACCAAAATGTCATGTGCTGTGACGATGCCGCAAATTTTACCGGCCTTTTCGACAACCAGGTGACTGAGCCCTTGCGTCATCATCTCCAGCACGGCGTCAAAGCACAGGGCGGATCCAGGGATTGTCCTTATTGGTCCACTCATGATGTTTTCGACGGGCTCATCATAACCAAGTCTTCTGGCCACCACCTTGGACGTCAGGTCCTTGTGGGTAATTATGCCGACAAATTCCCCGGCCCAATTCTTTACGAGTAAAGACCCAATACCCAGTTCGGACATTTTTTCAGCCGCTTTATGGATGGAAACATCCGTGTCTATCGACTTCGGATCTCCGTGAGCTATATCTGAAATTTTTGAGGCAAACAGATATATGCTGTCTTCTGATCTCTGGGCTGCGCCGCGGTATCGAAGTTCCGAATATGCTGACTCAACGAGCTTTTGAGAAAGGCTTTTCAGGTAATGCGTTGCGAATGCCGGGTTCCTGCCGATCAGCTCAACAAATACATGATTGGGAAAAAGATAACAAAAGGTGTCTTCCACGGTTTGAACATTCAAATTCGCCCTGGAACCCCGAATGAGGGCTAGCGCCCCGAATGAAGACCCTTCTCCGCGATAGTCCACAAGGGTTTCAGAACCATCATCACTCCTTAAAAATACCCTCACTCCTCCTTTTTGAATCACATACAGGTCCGAAACTTCCGTCTTGTCCTGTTCCATGATTACTGTTCCTTTGGGGTAAAATGCTATAACCGCGGATTGAGACAGGTTCTCCAGTTCCGACAATGAAAGTTCGTTAAACGGCAACGTCCTCTGCAAAAAGGAGAGAACGACCTCTTTGGCGGCCCCAAAGTATTTGTCTTGCGTTGACATGAGTACTCCTATTTGGGTTTCATTCCAAAACGGAGATGCCTGAATTTCATCTGGTCTTCGGGAGTGACATTGGCTCCAACCCTGATCATCATGATGTTTTCATCTCTGAGGGTTATGTTTGGCTCATTCGTATAAACTTCGCGAAAACCGAATTTGCTATATAGTCGCTTCATCATCGAACGGTACTGGACGGCGCTCAGATCCTTGCCTTCAAGGTCCCAATGCCAGGAATAACCACATATATAAGTTATCTTGTCCTCGAAAAAGTCGTCAGACATAGTGATCCCGATCAGTTTCTCTCCAAGTCCGCATCCACGATAGTTGCGACTTACCTCTATGGCAGCAAGTTCGTACATAAGATCACCCAGGGCCGCCCATCTGTCATCAGGCGCAGGATAAGATCCTACGCAATAACCAATGACGACATCGGAATCCCAAATGGCCAATGTTACTCTGCCTTCTTTCTTCCTTGAAAAACTTTCAAAAGCTTCCAGTTTCTGGATAATTGAGGGCTTATTGAAGAGGGCGCAAAGG
>JAMCYH010000265.1 GCA_023474025.1 Deltaproteobacteria bacterium | reverse complement strand
CAACACCGGCCCATGTAATCGAAGCAACGGACAAAATGGTAAAAACAGTGAAAACCAGCAACGATTTTCTCTTCATAATTGCCTCCCGGAAACCAGTAAAGATATACAAAATGATTTTTGTACATGCAAATAGCGCTTCGTTCCTCGTCCTTTGATATGAACAACATCTCATACTGTGAGGGAATAGTTTTTGCGGCAGCTTGAGCTACAGTTAAAGTTCTTGTTAAATCGGTGAGCAATTATGTGGCGCCAGATGTGGCCATGTAACTCGAAATTCACAAGCGCAATCAGGAATTACCGTTTATAAATTTGTCTGCTGCGCTAAGAGAGAGTATCGCGACCGAAGACATCGATAGTAATATCCGTGAAGCTGTCCGTCAACTGCTATTTTTACCATGCTCCATCTCCGATGTTTTGTTCGGTTCGGCAGGGCCCTATTGAAGCACGCTTCATCACCATTCGTTTCTCTTGCTGGTAACAGCCTCAGAAACGATTCGTACTGCATGATCAATTTCGGTAGCGGTAGTAAATTTTCCTACCGAAAATCTGATTGTGCCGATTGCCCAATCCAGAGGCACATTCATTGCCTGCAACACGGGAGAAATCGATATTTGATCGCAGGAATGGCATGCAGAACCTGCAGAGACGGCAACATTATTACCAATCCGGGCAATAAGATCCGCAGCGTTGACATTCCTGAAACTCAAATTTGCGGTGTTGGGCAATCTCTCGTCTGGATGCCCATTAAGCTGAATATCGCCAACTGATTCCTTAAGACCGAGGAAGAGCCTGTCCCTCATCTGTCTCATGTGATCAGCGTTTTTTACTAAATCACGTGACGCAATTTCACATGCCTTTCCAAGTCCAACTATCTCAAGGACATTTTCGGTGCCTGGTCGTCTTCCATTCTCGTGCCCCGCTCCATGCAACAGCTTGTGAAGGCAGATACCTTGCCTTACGTAAAGGGCTCCCACGCCTTTGGGAGCATAGAGTTTGTGACCAGCCACGGATAACAGATCTACCCCCATCTTGTTGACATCGACGGGAATCTTCCCAACTGACTGAGCCGCGTCCGTATGAAATACAATTCCGCGTCTCCTGGCCACCTCCGAGATCTTTTCAACAGGCTGGATCGTCCCGACTTCATTATTGGCATGCATGATGGTTATCAGAATGGTTTTGGGAGTTATGGACTTCTCAACATCTGAAACCTTCACCATGCCAAATGGATCGACAGGCAAATAGGAGACCTTAAAACCATGTTCTTCCAAAAACTTACAGACTTCAATAACCGCTGGGTGTTCAATTTGACAGGTTATAACGTGATTGCCCTTGTTACGGTGGCCAAACGCAATTCCTTTTATGGCGTAGTTGTTTGCTTCGGTCCCTCCGCTGGTAAAGACAACTTCATCCTGAAAGCATTTGAGCAGAGACGCAACTTGTCCTCGGGCCTTATCAACAGCGTTTCTTGTTTGGGTACCATACCAGTGAGAACTGGATGGGTTACCAAAGTGGTCCGTTAAGAATGGCTTTATAGCGTCTATTACTTCAGGATCATGAGGCGTGGTAGCGTTGTAATCCAAATAGATTGGCGATTTCATCGCTGTAGTTTACCTTTTTTTGAGTCAAAATTCTTCAATCCATCATTTTTTTGAAGCAGTGGTGTGGAGGCACGCTGATGGCATATAGAAATCTGCCATAGGCTTTCGTAATTGACAAGTCTGAATTCTCTTAGGCCCTATCACTAGCTTTCAGTAGAGTTAACGATCTCAGGAATATATCTAATTACCCCTTCACTTGCTAGAGATTGCAGTTCCTCTTCGGTGATCCCAATCCCTTTAAGGACCTCCGTGGTATGTTGGCCGAGACCAGGGGCGGGGTTGTCGGGTGGCACAGAGCTTTCTGAAAGCTTTAGCGGGAACCCCAGGGACCGTTTACCGTCAGGTTTGCTATTTACCATTGATCGAGCCTGCGTCAAATTTGAATCGACAGCCTCGTTCAGATTTAATACCGGTTCGCAACACGCGTCGAATGGGGCCATAAACTCTACCCATTCACGTTGGGTCCTTGAAGCGAAAAGTCTATCGAGTTCGGTCACAACATCTGGTCCTCCAAATTGAGCATTAAGCAGGTCCTCTCTAGCAACCGCAAGACAGAAGTTTTTCCAGAATTTGAATTCCAGCGCTCCCAACGACATGTAGCGTCCATCCAGAGTCTTGTAGGCCCCGTAACATGGGTAGCGACCGTTCAGAGTCATTCTCGCCGGTTCAGGAGGCTCAAGCCCCGCTTCAACTCCTGCGAAAACCATAGTCGCCATTGACAGAAGGCCGTCATACATGGATACATCTACAAACTGGCCCTTCCCTGTTTTCTCCCGTTGTATTATGGCCGCAAGCAGTCCCGTTAAGGCCATGAGGCTTCCTCCGGCAATGTCCGCAATTTGAACACCGGGCAGCGCCAGGTCTCGGTTACGGGATCCAGTCATAGACAATATGCCTGACAACGCGAGATAATTGATGTCATGACCGGCTTAAGGTTAAGAGCTCCGCTAATTGAAACATGAATTAAACGTGAATTAACCTTGCTCGTATCATCATAACCTAACCCGAGGCGTTCCATGGTTCCCGGTCTGAATCCATCGATCAGAAGGTCATAAGTTTTCAGAAGCGTGAGAAAGATGCGTTTACCTTCCGGATGCTTAAGGTTAAGAGCGACACTCTTTTTGTTACGGTTCACAGCCTCAAAAAATGGTGAACTATTCCCGTCCCCCATAAGAGCCCTGCTGTAATCTCCACCTGAAGGGTTTTCCACCTTGATTACATCGGCGCCAAGAAGCGCCAGGATCCAGGTCATATAAGGACCTGGCAAATTCATTGTTAAATCAAGGATCTTTAGTCCAGACAAGGCTGATGACATAATAGTTGGCTCTCCTTTCTCAGTGATACAATTCTTGATATAGCTGTATCACAGTTTTTGATTTTCCCATTATGTTTGATCGATTTTTTCGGTTTGACAACGGCAGAGGTCAAAAGGGCGTTTGGTCTTGAAGAAATCTTGTGTGTTTTCCAATCTTGATATTATCCTGCGACAATTTCATTTTGGCTGACTATGCCACAAAAAGTTTTATCATATGAAAACGCCGCAACCCGGAATAGAGATTTACTTACGAAATATAACGTAGACAACAGTGATTATGATTCCAATAATGATCCAACCAACTCGGAAACACCACTCGGCCCATCGGAGTGGAATGGCTGATGGGAGTCTAAAGGCAGCTTCTGATTTTTTTCAGCCGCTTGTTTCTCAAGACGGTTTTTTCTTCTTCATCCATTGCATGTACGCTCATATGGAAGAGTTATCCGGTGAGTTATCCGGTTGGTTTAGGTGACGCATCGGTCACATATGGCGCCCATACACGAATGAGACGTAGGATTGAAAATCACTTTTTAAAAATTGACTTTGTCTATGCCCTTCAAACCTAAAATCTTCCGGGCTTCGTCAGGAGCTGCCGGTTCGATTCCAAGTTCCTTCGCAATCCTGACAATTTTGGCCACCTGCTCGGCGTTGCTCTTAGCCATAACTCCTTTCTCAAGATAAAGGTTGTCTTCGAGTCCCACACGGACATTGCCACCGACGAGAAGTGATTGGGTGCACAGAGGAAACTGGGCACGCCCCGCGACGCACACGGAGAATTCAAAATCGCCAATAAGCTTCTTTGTGTAATCCACAAGAAAAAGCAGGTTTTCGGAGCTTGGGGTGATTCCTCCGAGAACTCCCATAACAAACTGGATATAAACCGGTTTTTCAACATAACCCTTTTTAATCATGAAGGCGACATTGTTAATCATGCCGGCATCATAGATTTCAAATTCCGGTTTTGTGTTGACTTCGTTGAATATACGGGCAAATCCTTTCATGGATTTAAATGTGTTAGGGAAAATGAAATCTTCCGTCATGGTTAGATACTGTTTTTCCCAGTCAAACTTGAACTCATTGTACCTGTCAAGGGCATGAAAAAGAGCAAAATTTACGGAACCGGCATTAAAAGACCCCAGTTCGGGTTTGAATGTGGAAACAGGCATTAGCCGCTGCTCAGGAGTTGCCCCGAGTGCGCCGCCGCTCGTAATACAAATTATCATATTACATTTACTTTTTATGCGGGTTATTGCCTCTCTGAATAGGTCTAGGTCCGACGAGGGTCGACCTGTTTCGGGGTCCCGAACATGGACATGACAGACAGCAGCCCCCGCCTCATAAGCGCGGACAGCATCATCAGCAATCTCTTGAGGCGTTATTGGTAGATATGGTGTCATGCTAGGAGTGTGAATGGCGCCGCTTATAGCAGCCGTGATAACTGTCTTCTCTTTCATTTCCAAAAACTCCTTTGGTAAATACTCACGTGCAACACCGTGGCTGTATTAGTCAAAAATCATGATACTTTGCGGTAATATCTAGACGTGATGTGCGTCTTACTTCCTACCCTATTTCCTAACATGCCAAATCAGGATTTTGACCATTTTGAGGCAAGAGGGAGAATCATGGGACCTTCTCCCATCCTGACCTTTAATTTTTTTAATGCATGAAGACCAGGTAAGTGACACTGTTGACCAATGCCGCCCACACAAATATGATCAAGCCATATGGAAGGATATCCCTAAATGTTAAGCCAAAAGCGCCTATGATGGGTAGGGCCCAGAAGGGTTGGATGAGATCGATTACCACGCAACCGCTGGTATAGGCATTTATCACATAGTTTATGTTAGCCCCGAGCGTCTGCGCCGCCGGAAGAATGTAGGGAGCTTCGATTACAAACTTGGATCCAGCGGAAGGGACAAAAAAGTCCAGGAACCCTGAGTAGACAAATACGATCCAAGGATACGTCCCCGGGGTTGAGATGGCCACAAACCAGTCGGCAAAAATCTTGGCTAGCCCAGAGTAACTGATCATTCCAAAGATCCCGGCATAGAAGGGAAATTGGATGATGACTCCGAAAACAGTGGTGGTGGCCATTTTTACTGAATTCATGAAGGATTGAGGTGTCTTGTGCAATAGGACACCTACAACCAGGAAGGTAAAATTGAGGGTGTTCAGATCAAGATTGGCGATGCCCTTGGTAACAAAGAATTTCACGACCCATAACAGCCCTGCCAAACCGACGATCCACATGAATACCGGCGAACGATCCCAGCGCTGGGCAGGCGTCAACAGTTTCGGATCAACGTCTTTGGCTCTTTCAGTCTCTGTAAAACGCTGGATGATCCTTTCGTCGGCCTCAACAGCATTTCCCCTTGGCAAAATAGCATAAAAGATTAAGGGTATTGTAATTATCAAAACCAGATTCATGATGAGAAGAATGGGATCGAATGATGTTTTGCTCAGAGGTATGACGCCAACAGCTTTCTCCATAAAGTGGCCAGGGGTAGCCATCAAGAGCTGGGCGGCCTGGGAAGGACCGTTACTGAGCGTGATGCCTGCATATGCGCTGGCCACCACGGCCACATAGTGTAGTTTTTTGCCTTTCTGGGCTACGACAAGTTCCCGACCCAACATGATTCCTGCCATCATACCCAGTCCCCAGTGTAACCACCAAAGGAATCCTATAACAGCGCTAAAGCCAAGTATGGCTTGGCCTGGTGTCTTAGGCACACCAGCCAATTTCCGCAATGCCCCCTTTACCTGATTGGAATCAGCCACCACAAACCCGGTTATCATCAAGAGACACATCTGCATGGCAAATGTTAGCAATACCCAAAAGCCCTGCACCCAATAATCGATTACCTGTAGGGGTCCGGAAGGGGTTAAACCCAGCGCTGCAACATAAACTAAAACGCTAAGCACAAGGACAAAGACCATTGAATCCGGGATGTAACGCTGGCTCCATTCAGATAAACGAGTGATAAAAGATCTGTCTCCCCACTCCGCATTGCCCGATTGTCCTCGTTAGATCTGTCTCCCCACTCCGCATTGCCCGATTGAGTATTCATTTTTAGTTCACACCCCATTTCATTCTAGACTTCTGTGGGAAAACCCAAAATTGTGAGTCCGCAGGATACTGCCCCCCCATGTTTGTTTTTTTAACAGAGCAATATCAAACAAGTCGCGTAACGTCCTCAGCAACTTTGGGATAATCGTTCAGAAGCTTGGCATCATGCCCGGGGAAAATCAGATCTAACGAGGAGGACTTCGCCCTCAATTTGTCATAAGTGTGCATCCACGCAACCAAATCGGTAATAAGAGAGCTCGGGAAATCGGTTTCGAAGCTTTTTGCGATGTGCGCATTATCAGACGCGACAATGGCAGAACCTCTAATAGTGTTTACGGCAACTGCTTGCAGGCCTACTGTATGCCCTGGTGTGAGCATCAGTTCAACACCGGGCGCAATCGTCTGATCGCCGTCGACCAGTCGAAGTCTTTCCGTACCTTTCATGTCCGCCAGAATCTTATAGGCCAGGGGATCAGAAAACATGGCAAAGGGGGCCTTTTTTGCGACAGGATTCTTGATCCAAAAATCGTACTCCTTTTTCTGAAGGTAAAAAACCGCTTCAGGAAAGGCTTGTGGGAACATCTCCATTCCACCGACATGGTCGTAGTGCATGTGTGTTAAGACAATTTTTTTGACACTGTTGCCCTGAACACCAATCCTTGCAAGAATATCCACCGGATTCACATAATTGTTACTTTTGTGTTCTTTAGCAAACGTTAAGCCCAGACCGGTATCAACAACAATTGTCTCACCACCTCCCTTGATAACCCAAATATAGTAGTTTCGTTCGAGTTCTTCGTCCCATCCATGCCACGCATAAACAAATGCAAGCTTCCCCTTGAATGGTCCGGCATATTTCAATGCGTAAATCTCATAAAGAGGGCCGCTCTCAGAACCA
>JAMCYH010000115.1 GCA_023474025.1 Deltaproteobacteria bacterium | reverse complement strand
CATAACACCCGTGGGCCTAAAGAATGAGTATTAACATTTATGTCGGGAACCTGTCCTTCGACGCGAACGAAGGCGAGCTGAAAAGTCTGTTTGAAGAGCATGGCGCTGTGGATAGCGTTAAGATCATCTCTGATCAGTTTACAGGCCGATCTCGGGGATTTGGTTTTGTCGAAATGCAGAACCGTGAAGAAGGCATGCGTGCCATAAAAGAACTTGATTCGAAGGATTTCGGTGGTCGCGCTCTGAAATTGAACGAAGCCCGTCCCAAAAATGCCAGCGGTGGCGGCGGCGGTCGTCGTGACGACAGACGTGGTGGTGGCGGCGGTTCACGCTGGTAGTCCCCACTTCTTCTGATCTAAACAAATAGAAATCCCAAAAGAGTTTGCTTCGGCAAACTCTTTTTTTTTGCATACAATTATTTTTCGAAGGGAAATTGTTCGAGGGTTAAGCACTGCCGCAAGCTTCTGGACCGTACCCTCAACCGGTTTGTCGGTTGGAGCCGGCGTGTATGTTGAGGCTACATGTGCGACTGGGAGGACTATTTTAGTTGTTCTCACAGGCTCCACTTTTTTGAATTGAAAGCCGATTGGCCTGATCGCCCTACCGTTACAATAATCTGGAGTTGCCGCGTCTATTGAATTTGTTTGGTACCCCCGGCAGGATTCTAAATCCTAAACCATAGAATATTATTTCAAAAGGTTAAGTTTTGCTGGTTGTCCTTGGTCACAAGAGCAGGGAATGACCAGCTTTTCTTCCGCTACCAGCCAAACTTATTAATATTTTACTTTTATTTTTTGATAAAACTAGCTATAATAGTTAACAGTTTTATATATTATATGTTCTAGGGGTTGTGTCTTGAAAAGACTTGTTACAATTATTACGGCAGTAATTTTCTCCGTGATCTGCACAACACTTCCTCTCTATGCCCAGTGGCTTCCCAGGAATTTTAGCGCAGACACATCCCTCCGTGTCGAATATCTCCTGGGGACGCAGACGCTCGGTAGCTATAACAACACTCCACTATTGAATAGTCTTGTGACTGTAAACAACCCTAGCCCTCCGCCACCAGAACTTGCTTCTGTAAACGCGTTCCCAAACCCAATAGAGCTGATGCGGATCGATTTTAACGAACACCTGATGGTACTCGACGGGGTCGCAGAGTTAACTCCAGCTCGAATGCCCTCTCTTTCTGCACGGGGCAGAGGTTCTGCAAGTGTTTTTAATCCTGACAAGAGCGTAAGCCTGTCGAACGGCCCTTCCCCCGTCCCTAATGGGAATAACCTAACGCCACCTCCGCCTGCTACTAACTATGGTTGGAATGAAGTTCCATCGTCAATTACCCCTAAATTTTGGTTATGGGAGGTCGCAGGACTGTATAATTTCTACGAGAGCATTTACCGATACAGCCTTGTAGGTGGCTATCGTCAAGAAACATGGTCTTATCTGCCATCCAGCAATCAAGGGAGCAGTTCATATTTCAAAGATAACTTTGTGTCCCAAATTCCCTTTATTGGAATGCAAACAGTCATGTTTTGCCCCACGTGGAAAGCGCGGTTTGAGATGCTCGGCTCGCTCTTTATGACAAAGAAGATATCTCACTCGGCCCGGGGGGATAATGGGTATATGATGCAACTCGATGGCAATATGACTCAAGGGGGGTTCCTGGAATTTCAGGCTGAAGGCAATGTTAAGATTACTCCTGCCGCGTGGGCGGGTCTTTATACCCAGTATACTTTTGAGTCGCTTAGAGGTGTGCTAACCGGAGTAAGTCCAGATGGCTCCGGGGAGCCCACTTATGTCCCCACCCCGTACAATTTTTACACTCTCAGAAATACCTGGGTCCTCGGCCTAAATTGTAATGTTCCCTTCTAGGGGTCTTCCTGGCTGCTACGCGGTGTGTCAGAGGTCAATTACATTTACACATTGGCTGTAATTATATAGAAATAAATTGTATAGCAATTACAATTGTATATATAATATACATACATGTTAATCTAAAATTATATTATATAAATTATAAAAAAGCTTGACAACCTATCAATAAAATGATTGTTTCCATCGCAGCGACAAACCAAACCTAATCCTTTCCTTTGGCCCGTTACCAGACGGGCCATCCTTTTTATGGAGCATGGTAATTAACGCTCCACCGCGATTTTACGGCCCCAAGTCAATGACACGCGTTTTACTTTTACTGCCCTCCCCTCTCCCCCCCTACCTCAATCGCGTCGGGAGCCATGTCGTGTTATGGAAGTGGGTAAATGAAGTTTTTGACATTCTCGGAGAAATAATAGATGCTGACGCTCTGTGAAGTCTGAAACCGTCTGAACAGGGAAAACTGATGACCACAGATAAGAAACCCACCAAGCCGGTATCGAAAACAACGAGGAAATCCACATCAAAGAAGCCACCCCAAAAAGCGCTCAAACTAACGAAATCCGTTAATTCATCAGAAAATATCCCGTTTCCATCAAATCTCTCATTTGCTGATATTGCGCCACCTGATGGATTTCGAGCGGTTTCCATATCGCAAGCCATTATGGAGTTTGCGGGACCGCTGATGGATATGGCGCCTGAGCCGGAGGACATAGTAAAAATAAATGAAGTCGTTCAGATAGCTACAACTATCTGGAATTATACTCTTAATGATACTCTTAAAGAAAAGGACAAGGAATCTAAAGTAGACATACTGGCTCTAATGCAGAAAGCGCTTGGATTGGACGTAGGCAAATCCAATGATCTTTTATCAACGATGGTGGAGAGGAAACATTATCTTTTTCCGGGTGATATTCAACCGAAGGCCAGTCCGTTTATGTTTATGCGCAAGACCGTGAGCTATCTCATAAAAAGATTTAATTATGAAGATCTGGAATTTCGCGCAGAAAGCATACCTGCCAATACTATTGATTTAAAAATCTTGAAGAGCCTGGAGAAGTTAGACCAGCACATTCTTAAGTCTTCCAACTATGACAAATATGAAAAACTGTTTCTGAAGGTTCAGGAAGAATGTCCAGAAAGGTTTTATGCGTGGCTGGGTGATAAAAGAATAGAAGAACATCAGGATACATTCACCTATTTTTCAGATGTTTACATCACTTTCCTCTATGGTTATTCCCATGAAGAACCTGTGACATTAAAGAGTGGCCCAGGAAAGTATTTTGTCGAATTCATGATCGAGTTTGTCTTGCGAAAGTCTTCAGTGGAGCCGTGGGAATATACTTTATGTCCTGCGGCAATTAAACTTTTTTATAGGTTTTTATATGAAAAAGGGTATTTAGTTGACCGTCCAGACCTTATGACAGATTTAATAGACAGGGTGGAACCACATTTTCTGGGAATTTTAAAACAGCGGTTTTCTTAAAGCAGGTTAGACTTGACGAGGAACATGGTTTGCCTGTGCTTTCAATAATATCGGTAAAAATGGAGATTGTTCGCTCATCAATTCGTCTTATCAGTTAAGGATATTTGAAAACTCGGTTGCGATAACAATTTTTCCAGTTACCGTCAAAACCAGAATAATCATCTCCAGAATCCAGGCGGTAGCAAAGTTATTGGGATTGTGAATCGCTGTCATCATATCCGACAGGGGCAACAACCCTATTCAGTTTTTCAAGAAGCGCCTTCCTCTTATAGAGGCGTAGCATTAATCGCACGCACCCATTGTAGATTGCATAAAGAGACACACTGACCAGGAATCAGTTGCTCCGTGCCCGACATGGAACCGGCCAGATGATAGAATTGAACCGGAGAGGGGGATGTCGTCAATCCTTAATGGAAATGGTATTTCTCTGTTCAACAGGACTTTCCTTGTTCTCCGATGTTTGTTTTCAAAAACTGGGGTGAGCTGAATGCCTTCTTTTCAACCATTATCAGCATCCCACAATGTGTTTTCATACAAGAAGAGCGAACCCATAGCCATCAATTGGGAGAATTAAATTCATGTTCAGGATACTTGACAATGGTGTTATTAAGTGACACCATAAAGCATGAATAGCAAACAGCGTCAAACACTGGAGGATGTTTTCTTTCACCCTGTCCGCTCAGGAATCCGATGGGCGGATATCGAAAACCTGCTGATAGCTGTAGGCGCTACCATAAAAGAGGCGGAAGTCTCCAGAATAACTGTTACACTCAACGAAGTGTACGCCGTATTTCACAGGCCCCACCCTCGACCAACAACTGACAAGGGGGCCGTGAAAAGTGTAAGACGTTTCTTGATCAACTCGGGAGTGAGTCCAGATGAATATACTTAGGTACAAGGGGTATGTTGCAGTTTTCGATTTTGACCCTGAAGCCAGGCTGTTTCATGGCGATGTAGTCGGCATCCGGGATGTGGTGACATTCCAAGGCCAGTCCGTGACGGAATTGGAGCAGGCGCTTAAAGGCTCTGTGGACGTCTATCTAAAGCTATGTAAGGAGACAGGGAAGAAACCTGATAAGCCTTATTCTGGTGAAATTAAGCTCCGCCTAGGACCGGAACTTCATAGGGAGGTGGCTACCGCAGCAGCGCTGTCAGGTTTGAGCCTTAACGCATGGATGAAAAAGGCGCTTGAACGACAGGCTCAAGAAACTTTGGGCGAGTAGGCTCAACCCTTCTCTTACCCGTTCTTCTGAACCAACTCAGCAATCGGAAACGAACCTTACCATGTTGACCTCGCCATAAGAACAAAAAAACAAAATGACTTGATGTCTTATAACGTTCGGGGCAAACATCATTTCAGCAGCTTCGTTTAACGGATTATTCATTGTTGGCTGCCCTGAACAGATTCCAGCCATAGCCTCGCCCACCCGCCTGTAACGGCTCTGGTCTGCGGCCGCCTCCATCCCCAAGTTTAGACCTTGATCGAAATGGTAACTTAACAAGCTGTCCAGTCCACAATTTCAAGGCAGTCCATTTGCTGGATTTGTTCAAAAGGCTATCTTGTGAATGAAAATCAGTTCAAGAGTGTTACATTTAACGTAGGCCGAAGTTTATACTACTGACGAAACTGCCTTAACGGAACCATTCTAACTCGATGTTCTTCAATCACTGAGAAATGCCCAGTCCAATCACTACGAGACCTGAACGCCTTTACGGCAAACTCAGCCACAAATTGTGGCGACCGGGGTGTTATACGGAAAAGCGCCACTCCGCAGGACAGCCGAATTCGTGACTTGAAGGCCAGCTCTCCAAAATCCTTGTCAAACGTCACGACAATTCTGTTATCTTCTTCCGCGTGTGTCAGCACTTCTTTATCACTGATTCCGGGCCATTGCGTGCGTACCCAGGTCACGTCATGGCCGTCTTCTCTAAGCGCCTCAACAGCTTCTTTCGGAAAATTTTCGTTGGCCAAGAGTCTCACAGGCTAAACTCGAGTGGATAGACTTTCTCTGCCTGTAATACAGAACTGGCATAGCTCAAACAGGCCAGAATGTCTTCGGAAGTCAAGCCGGGATAATTGTTAAGAATATCATCGTGGGTCCAGCCATTTGCCAGTAGCCCGATGATGAATTCAACGGCGATCCTTGTCCCCTTAATGACAGGTTTTCCGACAAGCACGTCCGGGGACACAACTATGCGATCCTCATTACCCATGAAATCCACCTTTTTCGTAAGCAGCGCTCCGAATCTTCTGGGACACGTAGTTTTAACGGGTTAAAAAACGATGATATTCAATATCGCAATTTATTGACGACTCACTCCAGTCTGAATTACCGAATTTTTCGTTCCAGTCGGCTGGTTGTATTTACTCGGAATGTAATACTTTTTCAGGATCCTGTAAACGCCATGTAATATTTGACACGTTTCACATAGGCCGCATTGTCAGGGAAAGAGGATATTCGGAAAAAAGTTTCTATAAATAAAAAAGGCCCTTCCGGGCCTCGATGGCGTTCGCCATCCACCTCCAGTATTCTGGATTAGAGTTAGGTTCATTTGTGGGATCTAATGAGTCAAAAAATCAATTTTAATACTGGTCATCTAATGTTCGCAATGACATGGAATAATAGCCTAGCAGATGATCAATTTGGTTTCCGAGCCTACCACGTTGGGTTGGCCGCCGCCCGACCAAAAAGCGAATTGAGACTAATGGTGTGTCGAAAAGTCAGGTTTCATATTCCTTGAATTATTTCCTGACAGCTGTTCTGAACAGATTCCAGCCATAGCCTCGCCCACCCGCCTGTGGCGGCCCTGGCCTGCGGCCGCCTCCATCCCTTGCTCAGCGGGTCGTTTTAGTCGTGATTTCTAACATTCAAAATGTCCGTTCTCTTTCTGACCAAGTTCTTGACATTAACTCAAGATCATCGCATTTTGAATTACATGGAGTGACCAAGAAATTTCAGCCGGTCTGAGGTCAATCACAATAATTTCACAATTAATTAAAGGAGAATTACAATGGCTGCCCCAATTGGAGCCACACCCATTCTTGAGGGTAAAGAAGCCACTGAGTGGTGGGAAAAAGTCGAAAAAGAACAGGATCAAAAACTTTCATTGGTTCCGACCCCGAAGTTAGAGAATCTTAGGGGAGAAATTGTAGCCAGTGTCAACTCAAAAAAGAAGAAATAGTATTGACATTGATAATTGGCGGCTCACTCCTTACATTTCGGCAATACGTAAATTTCCCTTTGATTGCGGTGTAGAGGACCTAAACTCCTTTTTCGATAGTGACATTGAGAAATACGATAGGGAACTTATAGCAAAAACATTTATCTTGACTCCAGTTGGTGTTCGCCTTTCTAGTTCCAATCCTCCTCTTGCATTCATAAGTTTTTGCAATGACGCTATAAGAAGAGATGTTATCATGAGTGAAATGGGGGGTACCAAGAGCCAATGGAAGAAAATCGTTTCTTTGATACCACATAACAAACGATACAAGGCGCTTCCCGCTGTAAAAATCGCCAGGCTGGGAG
>JAMCYH010000147.1 GCA_023474025.1 Deltaproteobacteria bacterium | reverse complement strand
TAATAGGTGGACATGTCGTAGAAGATTATGCGTTGGCCATTGGAAGTGAGACTATGGCTGTCTAATTCAGGGACCGTGATTTAGTTTTTCAGACATTCCCGCCACTCTTTCAGAGTCGCCTTTTTTGGAGAATAGGTAATGTGTGCGAGTCCTTATTATAGAATGCAGATAATGATGTGCGCCGGCACCAGTTGCATCGCCAGTGGTTCCTTGGATGTAAAGAATGCTTTGGAACGCGAATTGGCCAAGCGCAATCTCCAGAATGAAGTTCAAATAGTTATGACTGGATGCAATGGTTTTTGCGCGATGGGGCCTCTGGTGGTCATGTATCCGGATGGTATTTTTTATACTCAGGTGAAACCCGAACATGCGCCCGTAATTGTTGAAGAGCATATTTTAAAAGGGCGAGTTGTCGAGAAGCTTTTATTTAAGGACGAGACTGTAAAGGGCCGGGTTCCCTTGCTAAAAGACATAGGGTTCTTTGGTCTCCAAAGGCTGATAGTTCTCAGAAATAGGGGACTTATCGACGCCGAAAATGTTGATGAGTATATAGCTCGAGATGGATACGCCGCGTTAGCCAAGGTCCTTACGGAAATGACGCCGGAGCAGGTCATCGAAGAAGTGAAAAAATCTGGCCTTCGAGGGCGAGGCGGAGGTGGCTTCCCAACCGGTTTAAAATGGGAAGAATGTCGTAGATACGATAATTTCCCGAAGTATACCATATGTAATGGAGATGAGGGAGACCCAGGGGCCTTTATGGACCGCTCAGTCATGGAGGGTGATCCTCATTCAGTCCTTGAAGGAATGGCAATTTCCGGCTACGCAATAGGGGCTGAGCATGGATACATTTATGTTCGAGCCGAGTATCCTCTTGCCATTCAGCGATTACAAAAAGCTATTGAAGATGCCAGGTCCTACGGATTGTTGGGGAAAAACATTCTCGGAAAAGGTTTTGACTTCGATGTAGCAATTGCTCCTGGAGCAGGGGCTTTCGTTTGCGGCGAATCCACAGCGCTAATGTATTCAATTGAGGGGAAAAGAGGCATGCCTCGAATCAAGCCGCCTCGGAGCGCAGAGGCTGGTTTGTGGAACCAACCGACTAATTTAAATAACGTTGAAACATTTGCAAATCTCAACCCGATTATACTCAACGGAGCGGACTGGTTCGCTTCTATTGGGACTGAGAACAGCAAAGGAACAAAGGTTTTCGCTCTTACAGGCGCAGTTATAAATGTCGGTTTGGTTGAGGTTCCCATG
Organism: Deltaproteobacteria bacterium; assembly: GCA_023474025.1. Taxonomy (GTDB): domain Bacteria; phylum Desulfobacterota; class Desulfomonilia; order Desulfomonilales; family Desulfomonilaceae; genus CAJBEZ01. The sequence continues at coordinate 5,687 of JAMCYH010000147.1, read as the reverse complement.
GGAACCAGTTTAAAGACTCTTATCTTCGATATCGGCGGAGGGATACCCAAAAAGCGGAAATTCAAGGCTGCCCAGATTGGTGGCCCTTCCGGTGGTTGTATCCCGTTAGGTATGGAAGATGTTGAGATAGATTACGAGTCTCTACAGGGTGTTGGCGCCATGATGGGGTCAGGCGGTGTCGTTGTCATGGATGAAGCTACATGTATGGTCGACACAGCCAGGTTTTTCACCAATTTCTCTGTTGATGAATCCTGCGGTAAATGCACCCCTTGTCGTGAAGGTCTGAAGGTGATGTATGACAAACTGACCGATATCGTCGAAGGTAGAGGTCAGGAAGGGGATGTAGAATTTTTGATAGAACTGGGAAATCACATTAATAGCACATCCCATTGCGGTCTTGGGAAAAGCGCGGCTAACCCCGTTTTGTCGACAATTAGATACTTCAGGAATGAATATGACGCCCACATAAGGGACAAGCATTGTCCAGCGCTGGTTTGCCCAGATCTGATAGATTTTGTGGTTATTGAAGAAAAATGTAAGATGTGCGGTATGTGTTTCAAGAATTGTCCTTCCAGCGCGATCGTTTGGGAAAAGAAAAAAGTGGCGTGGATAGACCAAGACAAATGCACCAAGTGTAGAACGTGTATTATGAACTGTAAATTTGGGGCAATTCGTTAACCATTAAAAAATATTGGAATCTTTCCGATTTGTTGAGGAGCGGGTTCCTATTTCAATATCTAATTGCGAGTAAGATTCTATGGTTACTCTGACCATCGATGGCGTTAAAGTTAGTGTGAAGAAGGGTAGCTCCATTCTGGAGGCTGCTCAACATGCCGGCATTCGGATACCAACCCTTTGTCACGACAAACGGCTCATACCGTTCGGTGCATGTCGCTTGTGTATTGTTGAAGTGACAAGCAGAGGGCGAACCAGAACTATGCCCTCCTGTTTCAATCCGGCCCGAGATGGGATGGAGGTCGCCACAAACACGCCTAGACTTAGGGATAGCCGAAGGTTGCAGCTTATGCTTCTGCTACGATCACACCCTTTGCTCTGCCCGAGTTGCGACGCTGGAGGGGATTGTCAGCTACAGAACCTGGTGTTTGAGTATGAAGTCCCGGAACTCTCCTTTGGCAGACAGTCAAGGTATTTTCATGTAGACAACGATTCGCATTTTATTCGTTTCAACATGAATCTCTGTATTCGATGCGGTATGTGCGTGCGGGTGTGTGAGGAAGTTCAGGGACAGAGCGAGCTTAGCTTCGTAAAAAGAGGAATTGAGTCAGAAGTATCAACCGATTTCGATCGACCTCTGGACTGCGAATTCTGTGGGCAATGCGCTTCGGTTTGCCCTGTAGGAGCGATATCCTCAAAATGGTTGGTGGGAACTGGTCGACGCTTCGAATTAAAGAATACGTCGACTATATGCTCGTTTTGTAGCCTGGGATGCTCTTTAACGCTGGAAGAAAAGGATGGCAAAACCGTTTATGTTTCGTCTTCTCCAGACAGCCCCAATGAAGGAAATCTGTGTGTCAAAGGCAGATACGGTTGGCCGTTCGCATACTCGGAAGCACGACTTACCACGCCATTAATTCGAAAAAATGGCACATTGGTCGAGTCAACATGGGATGAGGCGATTCAGACAATCGCAGAAAAATTTGGTTCCATAAAAAGTAATTCCGGGGCGGATAGTTTGGCTGCCCTTGGGTCACAGAGACTTACGAATGAAGAGGCTTACGTCTACAACAGATTTGCCAGGACTGTTCTGGGAACAAATAATGTTGATCACGCCGCTGGGCTAGGTTACCAGGCCATCAAGAATGGACTCGCCCCGATGCTGGGCTTTCCAGCCTCTACAAATCCAATCAGGGAAATCCGAGGAGCAAATGCAGTGTTGCTCCTGGGAGCTGACCTTACGGAGACTCATCCTGTCGCCAAAAATGAAATAATTCTTGCAAATGTCAGAAAAAGAGCAAAAATTATTGTAGTAGATTCCATTAGAACAAAATTGGCCGATCGTGGGGTGTTCCTGAACGTTCCTCAAGGCGCTGAGGTCTTCGTAGTCAACTCCATGATCAAATTCATCCTGGACGAGGGACTGTTTGATCGTGCAACTCTTGATCTAAAGGCCGAAGGGCTTGACGGACTTTTGGAATCGTTAAAGACTTACACCCTTGAATCAGTGGCTGGAGCTTTTGGGCTAAATCCGGAATCGATTAAAGAAGCAGCCAAGACATTCGCTCAGGCTGAATCGGGCGTAATAATACTGGCCGATGGATTAAACCGGTTGAATGATAATTTGTCTTTGAGCAAAGCTGCAGTTAATCTTGCTCTTATTACTGGGCACATAGGCAAGGAATCAAACGGGATTTTTATATTCGGAGAAAAGGCCAACGCTCAAGGCGCACTGGACATGGGGCTTACACCAGACATGTTGCCAGGTCATCAGTCGATCGCTGACGAGACAGCTCGTTCGAAATATGGGGAATTGTGGAATGCTCCGATCCCATCAAGCCAAGGTATGGGTGCGAGGGATATCATTAACGCAGCCTCTAGTGGGATGATAAAAGGACTTTATGTGGTAGCGGAGAATCCTGTTGATACTTACCCGAATCGTCAGAAAGTCACGGATGCGCTGGGTAAAATGGAATTTGTCGTTGTTCAGGATATGTTCCTGTCCTCTACAGCAAAAATGGCTCATGTTGTGCTTCCTGCCGCTGCCCCTTATGAAAAGACCGGAACGTTCACCAGCGCCGAACGACGGATTCAAAAACTTTGTCCTGGAAGTAAACAAATCTGCGGAAAAACAGACCTGGAAATATTCATGATGCTGGCAGCAAGGATGGGTAAGCCAGAACTTTCTTATAATGGTTACCCTGACGTCATGCGTGAGATAGCCAGTTCATGTCCGATGTACGCCGGAGTGTCCTATGAACGTTTGGGGATAGAAGGGCTTGTTTGGCCTTGTCTTGATGCTGAAGATCCTGGTCGTTCGACACTATATGAGGGTGGTTTTCCCGTAGGGAGGGTAAAACTTGCGGTAGCCGAACCATTTGCGAATGTTGCGTCGTCGAACGATTCGTTTAGATTGATTCCAAGTGTCCAAAAGTTTCACTCAGGGTCGTTCTCGCAATGGAGTCCTTCACTAATGGAAGTGTGCCCGAGTGATTTTGCCGAGATGAACGGATCTGATATGGCCCGTCTCGGGATCGTAGAGGGGGCAAATGTCAAGATTACCGGAAGTGGTGGAACTATTATCCTAAAGGTTAAACAAACTCGTCGGCCGGTTAAGGGAACAATTTTAGTCCCGTATCATTTTTCCAACAACAAATTGAATTCTTTTACTGATTGGGGATCCACTGAAATCCTGATTCAGGTGGAAAAGGCATAAAAATCGAGAGAGGTTGATTAATGGAATCCGCCTTCCCATTGCTTTTGGTAATAATAAAGACGCTTCTGGTTATTGTAGCGGTGCTCACGTTTGTGGCTTACCTGACTCTTCTGGAACGAAAAGTGCTTGGTTGGATTCAGGTACGAATTGGTCCCAATCGTGTAGGACCGTGGGGTTTACTTCAGCCACTCGCGGACGGCGCCAAGTTACTTCTTAAAGAGGAGATAACGGTGTCGTCGGCAAATACCGTCGTTTACATAGTAGCTCCTCTAATAGTTGTTGTTTGCGCTTTGATACCTTTTGGGGTCATCCCGTTTGCCAAAGGGTTGGGGCTCGAGAACATCCTTGGACCCGTCGCAAACAAGTATGATTTGAATACAGGGGTTGTGGCGGACATAAATCTTGGGATCCTTTATATATTTGGGATATCATCTCTTGGAGTTTACGGTGTAATCCTCGGCGGGTGGGCATCCAACAGCAAGTATTCGCTCTTAGGATCAGTTCGAGCGGCCGCCCAGATGATATCCTATGAGCTTGGACTGAGTCTGTCGGTTTTGGGTGTTTTGCTGCTAGCTGGTTCCCTGAGTCTGGTCCAAATTGTGGAAGCTCAAGATTCCATATTGAAATGGTTTGTTTTTAGGCAACCACTTGGCTTCATCCTTTTCTTGATTGCAGGCAGCGCGGAAATCGCCAGGACACCATTTGACCTGATGGAATGCGAAAACGAATTGGTCGCTGGGTATCAGACCGAATACAGTTCTATGAAGTTTGGATTGTTTTACCTTGGAGAGTACGCTCACCTTCTTTTCCTTAGTTCATTAATGACGACTCTCTTCTTCGGAGGCTGGCAGGGCCCCATATTGCCACCCATCGTGTGGTTTCTTGGCAAGACTTTCTTCTTCGTGTTTGTTTTTGTCTGGATTAGAGGAACTTATCCGAGATTGCGTTATGACCGGGTCATGAAATTTGGCTGGAAAACTCTGGTTCCTGCAGGCTTGTTTAATGTAATGGCGACTGCTTTTGTTTATACATTGTGGCTCAAATATGTAAGTTGAGCGGCTTGAAATATGTTCACTTCTTAACGGGAGATTGATCTATCTGCAGGCTTTAAGCTTGAATATTAGTTAGCTTGAGAGGTCGATAAAATGATAATCCCTCTTTTACAGGGACTCAAACTCACATTTTCGTATCTGTTGAAGGAAAAGGTAACGCTCCAGTATCCGGATGAGAAGTGGGACGTTGCGCCTAGATGGAGAGGACGGCATGTTCTGATTCGGCACGCTTCCGGTAAGATCAAGTGTGTTGCGTGCATGCTTTGCGCTACGGTATGTCCTGCCGAATGCATATACATAGAGGCCGCAGCGGAGCCTGACGGTAGACGATATCCAGGGCGTTATGAAATAGACCTTACCCGATGTATTTTCTGTGGTTATTGTGTTGAGGCTTGTCCCAAAGAGGCTATTGAAATGTCTACGGCGTATGAAATTTCAGAATATTCCAGAGAGAACCTGCTGTATGACAAGGAACGGTTGTTGGAGCCTCCGATAGCTAGGTATGAGAAAGCCAAAAAAGCCGGATGATTCTTGCTTTTGGTCCATGCTGCGGGATTGAAATAGTTTCGGAAATTTAAACTAGAGGGATTGTCCCCGTCTTTCTTCTTTTTGATGTAATTTGGAGGTTTTTGGCGCCTATGGAAACCATCCTCTTCTATATTTTAGCCGCTGTGACTTTTTTGTCTGCAGTATGTGTGGTTTTTTTGCGGAGACCGCTTCACAACGTTCTGTTCATGATTCTAACAATGATCGGTCTAGCGACTCTTTTCATACTCTTACGGGCCGAATTTCTTGCCATGGTGCAAATCATCGTTTATGCGGGCGCTGTCATGGTGCTATTTCTGTTTGTAATCATGCTATTGAATTTGGAAGAGATCGATCTGGCCAAAGAACCTCGCCCCCTGAGGTGGGGATTCGGCGTAATTTTAGCTTTGGCGTTGGTAGTGATTCTTTTCCCTATTTTCAGCCATTTGGCGCCATCAATCGTGGGAAAATCCCAGCCTGGCGCTATGGGAACCGTCTCGAACCTGGAAATGATTGGCACGGAACTTTTTACTACGTATTTATTACCCTTCGAAGTGGCTTCCATACTGCTTTTGGCCGCCATCATAGGTACAGTGCTGATTGGGCGAAAATTAAGAGACTAAACCACTCGAAGTCGTTTTGACGTTCGATTTCGTCTTGGCAGGTAAAGAAGAATGGTGAGTTTGGAACATTATTTAGTGCTGTCTGCGCTCCTGTTT
>JAMCYH010000205.1 GCA_023474025.1 Deltaproteobacteria bacterium | reverse complement strand
GATTTCGTATTTGCCTTCCATGAGGGAGAAGAAATCGGCCCCCGAATGCTAGCCAGGATTGCAAAACATACTGGTCTTGAACCCAGTGATCTGTGATGTCACTTTACTGGCGTGAACCTAGGCCCGCTACCGGCGGGGGGACGTGGATGTGGTTGCGATCTGTTGAGAGCAGCTATCAGTGAATAACCTGAGGCCCCTCAGTTTAGATTGTCAGCCAATCAGGTTCCCAATATTTCACTATGAGGATTTCCCACAGAAACTCATTTCTGGAAACGGAAACTATATTGATGTAAGGTAGACGTGTTATTGCCCCGACTAAGATCGGAGACAAATTATGGGCGTCGTGAGACAGATTTACGAAAGCCTCCCTGAAACTATCCAAATGCCGGATTCCTTGAAGAATCGACCGGTCGAGGTAATACTGTTGCCCTTGGACGAAGCGCCTGTCAGGCCGGATAAAAGACGGAAAAAACAAAAATCGGCTTACGAGTTTCTCGGGGCATGGAAAGCAGAAATCCTCACGAGACCTGAACAGGGCGAATTCGAAACCAGAGTGCCTCTTGAATGATCCTCATGCCAGATACAAATGTTTGGATCAAGTTGCTCAATCCTGGGGCCACTCCGGTAAAAGACCGCTTTATTGTTACGGATCCTGGTGATAACAGGCTTTGCTCGGTGGTCAAGGCTGAACTGTATTTTGGCGCTTACAAGAGCGCCAGGAAATAAGAAAACCTGACGGTCATCGATAATTTGTTCAAATGCTTTTCGTCTTTTTCTTTCGGAGATCGAGCGGCAAGAATTTATGGAGACTTGAGAGCCCGGCTGGCGGCTCAGGGAGCCATGATAGGGCCAAACGATCTGATGATAGCTGCCATAGCTATTGCTAACAAAACGATTTTGATTACCCACAATGTTAAAGAGTTTCAGAGAATTGATGGCCTTGAAATTGTAGACTGGGAAGCTAGTTAAACCACCATTTCTATCTCGTTTTAAACCGGGGGATGTAGGCGGCCAAAAGCCAGTGCCGTTACTGGTGGGTGGGCGCGGATATGGCTGTAATCTGTCAGAGAAAGCCATTGAAGAATAATCCATAGAACCAAAGCTTATAGACGCAGCAAAGTGATTACATAGTGTCTGTTTTCGGGTGAACGGAGCGAACGGAACCCGGTAGGGTCGGAAAACTCGACATTATGTAAGAACGGCTACTGGGAACTAGCCAAGCTACTGGGACGCAATGATAAACAAGAATTATCCACTGGGAAATAGGATAGCTGAACCGCACTAGATGGACGAGGAAACACGATAAAAGCCCCTGCGGGCACGCCTGTTGCCCGGCAAGGACCATGCGTAACACAGAATATCGGATTGCATGGGCCGTGACGGAGAAGCAGCAAGAGGCGTGATTTAGTTTGTAACCCAAGGATCGACGCCGCAATATGGAACGGGGAAAAAGAAAAAGGAACAGCAATTCATTCCTTTTGCCCTGGCCGAAACATGCGGGACCGAAACGGGAATTTAAAAAGAGTGATTGCATGTTGCGGGCCAGGAGGGTGCGGGCGGCGTGATGGGGAAGTATTCGGGCTTCAAGATTCCACACGTCTGAAACATCAAGATGTTCGTAATTCATCGATTCATAAATCCCCTTGCTGTAGACATTCGGAGCCGCCACTTTTTTCCTAAACCGGGAAAAGGAATGAATTGCTGTTCAAATAATTGCCCTGGTTTCGGCGGGATTGAGGATAGGATCTGACAAATGAGATTGCCCGATCCCCCCCTCTGGACTATTTTGGTCATCCAACTGGAACCATTTTGGAACAACTGATTCCAGGTCAGTGGGTCTCCCCAAACGCACGCGGTGGATGTCTTTCCGCTCTACGTACCTGCAAATGAAAGGCCAATCGTTGATGGATATTTATCTTGGAATCTTTTGGCCACCTGATAAAAATTCGACCCCCTTATCTGAAAGCCTGTATTTCTGCTTACTGCTTTGAGGTTTGTCAGAGATAGTCATTTCAATTAAACCGGGTTCTATGAGAGGGTTTAAGACTTGGCGCCTGAACTTGGTGCGGTCAGATCTTCCTGCGATCGCCAGAAGCTGCAACAACGTCTTATCTTCACGGCACTTATTCATAATCTGAACTTGGTGCCGACTTGGCGCCCAATTTCGTGACCTCTTGGAGGATGTTTTTCCCAGGTTCCCTCTGATCCGCGGGCAAAAGGGCCGGTCGGAAAGTAACGTAAATGGACCCGGCCTGTTCCACCCAAGAAGGTGTCGGGTTCTTGTTTGCTTTGGAGAGACATGAAAGAATTAACTATCGTGTGCTATACTTCTTTTCAGGCCAGGATGTTGCGGTTCTTTCTGGTGGACTTGTCAAAAAGGATGTTGTTAGAGAGCCTGATATCAAGAGGGCAATCGATCGTAAAAGACAATTCATGATTGCCCCTGAGTTTCATTCGTTCCTCGGGAGTGAGCGATATGTCTGAAAAGAAAATTGAATGTGACGCTTTTGATTGGGCTTACGACCGGTATGTCAAAGGTGACGACAATCTGGTCAAGTTGTTCGATGAATTCGATACCAAGCTCGAAATAGCTCGCGAACTTTACGACCTTAGAATTAGTAAAGGTTTGACTCGTGACGATGTAGCCTCGCTAGTCGGTGTTTCGCAGGCGATCATTGAGGACATAGAAGAAGCTGATTATCAGGGTGATTTTCTTGCGATGGCGACTCGCGTGGCGGCGGCGCTGAGTAGAAGATTGGAAATCCATCTTGTGGAACTGGATCAGACAGATGTTCCAGGATGTTCCGCTTTGTAACCAGGAAAAATTGAACAATGAATATAAATGGCTTACTTTAAGGATTTAATTCAAGTAGTCTGGTTAAAAAGGTAACATTTTTTGATACAATTTGTAATAACAGAGAATAATAGATTTTATAACTGCCCGAAGATATTACGGGAAATGGATGTGCTTGGTTAGTTTGTTCGGTCAGTCACGCTGGAGGTCGCGGGTTCGAGTCCCGTGGTACCCGCCACAAAAGGCTAATAACTCCGGTGAGTTGGTAGATTAACAATTCCCGCCGAGACTTGAACATAATGAGTTTTGTTCCCGCTTTTGCCGGTAGAGTGATCTGAGCGCTTCGCCAGTTTTGTTTTTTGCAAGCCAAGATAATCTCTGACTTTCCATGGTCGAAAGTCACAGAGTCGATAGCTCTTACCAAATCCGAGTCGCTGATTCATCCATAGCGTTCATTGACGTTCATGGCTTCGTCGTAATGTCCCATAATCCGCTCCCGGATTTCTTGATCCATACCTGAACGCATGGCGTTGGTCTTCCATGTCGCCCGAAGATCATGGAAGACTGGAGCCGCCAGATCAAGTCCAACGGCCTTGACGGCCTTATTCCAGGGCTTACGGATTGAATCAGGATTCGGAGCATGTCCATCAACCAGGAAGATTTTGTCATTTACAAGCGACTGGCCCTTCATGGTGTCTGAAAGGATCGGGATCAGGTCCGTGTTAATGGGAACCCGTTTCCATTTACGCTCTTTTACGTCTTCTGGCTTGAGAAGAATGATCCTTGTTTCCATATTGACAGTAACATGTGCGGAGCTAGAGGCATGATATATAATTCAAATAACGTGCCTTAGGAGAAGGATACAATCCAAGATGAGTCAACCATCCTATGAAATTTGTACCAGAATCCTCATCCCGGAGAGCCAGGAAGAAGGTGAAATCGGGGGATGTATTTGAGACTGAAAATGGGGACTGGGAATACACAGTGATTTGCAACGATGGGACGGAGGTCACTGTCTACGAGTCTGAAATATCATGCATCTGTTCAAGATGACGCGGGGCCATTATAAATCTGACTTAAATCAACGGGACATGTTATGACAAAGATCCTTCAGTATCACGTGCAGGGTTCTCCGGTCAAAAAAGGGTCATAATCTAGCTGTAGTTTAGCCAGGATAGCCTGACGAGTTCTTGACATTAATTCAGGAACATCTTTTTCGGACAGTCCTTGGGTTGGTATAGGGGGACAAATGTTCAATTTAATGTGTCCGGGACGAAAAGCTAAGGTTTTTTTGGGCAGGACTTTGAATGCGCCGTTACAAACAACAGGCAAAATAGGGATGCCAGTCTGAACTGCCATCATGAAAGCCCCTTTTTTAAAATCCTTTAAATTTCCATCAGGAGTGCGTGTCCCCTCAGGGTAAATAACAACTGACCATCCATCTTTTAGTTTCTCATCTTTTTCTCTGTTCAACCTCTCTATTGCCGTCGCAGAGTTTGATCTGTCAATTGGAATTGCGCCCGTAGACCATAACGCCAATCCCCAAACTGGTATTTTGAACAATTCTCTTTTAACGACCCATCTAAATCGAATTGGCAAGGTAGACACAATTGCAAGTATGTCTGCAAGACCCTGATGATTGGGAGTTATGATGTAAGACGTATTAGAATCAAGGTTTTCGACGCCACTCAAGGAAAATCGAAGCCCCATTAGCTTTGCAACAGTTCGGTTCCATGTTTTCATCATGAGATACGAAAACTTACCTGGTTTAACGAACAAAGATGATAAGAGCATAGGAATTGTTAGAATAGGGGTCAAAACCACTATTCCAATAGCAGTGATAATTATCCTGAACCAGGACTTATGAGAAGGCTGCAAGGTTTACTCCAATATAAGGTTGAGATGATTGATCAGCTTTGAGACCGACAGGCAACAACAGTCGTCTGTAAGCGCTTCGGACAGTAAATTTGATTTGACCAATCCCAGAAAATTAAACAAATTATTCTATATTCTTTTATTTCTTAATTCAACAGTGGATTTCTTAAATGCAGGCAGGAAACAAAATGTCCGGTTAATGAAGTCACAATGGAGGTGACTGATGCGCCGTGAGGACGCTGATGCCAAGATGGGTATTAAGGCAGTGGATCGTAAACCCAGGTTGTCCAAGAGTCCTCCTGACCACAAGAAGTATCCTTATTTTCTAAGGGGCTAGGAAATTAAGCAGCTCAATCAGCAGCTGACAAATTTTATGTTGTCAGATGAAGTCGTGTCCATTACATATATTACATTAACTCAGTAACCACGGGTAATTTCCCACCTTCAGACTGGAGTCTTTCGGCCAGTTGACAGAAATTTTAACCCTTTATCTGAAAGCTTGTATTTCTGCTTATTGCTTTGGCGTTTATCGTGCATAGTCATTTCGATTAAGCCGGTTTCTATGAGCGCCTAAGGACGAAAGTCCCATACATCTTTACCGTTTATCACACAGACATGTAAGTGTCCGTTCCATTTTTCGTCATTTTGCTTCGGAAAATCTTCTCGAAAATGAGCGCCGCGACTCTCTTTTCTTTTCAACGCCCCCTGTATGATGAGGCCAGCAATTCTCGTCGCAGAGCGCAGTTCAATTATGGCGCCAATGTCTTGGCGTGAACATTCGATGGGCAGAGAGAGGGCAATTTCGCGTAATTCGTTTACGGTATCCGCTGCTCGAACCAGTCCGTTTTCATTTCTGATGACTCCAACTTCTTCCCACATGGTCCTCCGGAGTTTTGTTTGAAGATTCGCTATGGACAATTTGGAGCTTTCCGCAGTGGGACGCTCACTCCTTTGCTGGAACCGGATCTTTACATCGTAATCGCTGACTCCTTTTGCCCAATTGGCAGCGAAAGTTCCAGCCTTTGCCCCGAAAACCAGGGTCTCGGTCAAGGCGTTCCCTCCCATACGATTTGCTCCATGAAGCCCTCCCGTTACTTCTCCAGCCGCAAAAAGGCCTGGGACTGAAGTTGCGCAATCACTATTAATCTTAACGCCTCCCATAAAGTGGTGACAGGCAGGAGCCACTTGCACCGGGTGGTGTTTCGCTCCATACTGGTCTCCCAAAATGTGCTCCACTGAGGCGCTGAACGGGTCCTCTCGCCATTGTTGATCAGGCACGTTGCTAAGATCCAGCGTCACCCTCTGCCCATTTCGATAAATTTCGGTAAAAATGGCCTGGGACAGAAGGTCCCTCGCCCTTTCCGCCGCTGGGCGCTCCTGAATTCCATACTTGTCAAGGATGTCCCCGCCAAGGTCATTGACAAGTCGTCCTTTGTCCGCAAGTTTTGGAGGAATTACTAGAGGCGGCATCCCTGGGCCAAATAGACACAAGGGATAGAACTGCACGAATTCCATATCCTGTAGCACAGCTCCGGTCTCAAAGGCCAATCGTTGGCCGTCCCCCAACATTCGTCTCGGATTGTCATGACGAAAATAGAGCGCTGATGCCCCGCCAGTGGCTAGAATAATCGCTCTCGCTGAAAGCTCTTGCCACTCCCCAGAAGGTTGATCCAAGGCCCTTACCATACCAACCCCATTTTCCATGACCAGATCAGTTACCATGACCTTACTTAAGAATTCAGTGCCCAGTTCCCGATTTCTGTCTATCAAACATCTAATAATTTCTTCACCCTGGACCGGTGGATGCCCCTTGGCAAATAGGTAACCATTCCTGAATTCCGCACGAATGCCCCACCGCCGCAACTCGTCCAATCTATGAGGAGCCTCATTTACGAGGATTTCCACCAGTTCCTTTTGATTAATACCACGACCAGCCAGGAGCGTTCGCTCCAAATGTGCTTTGCGTGTGACGGCATTTAGACTACCAGCCATTACACCGGCACTGAGCCAGGTACATGTCGATTTCCCCACGGGGCCCTTTGACACCACACAGACTCGTAGGCCCGCCTCCCGGGATGATATGGCGGCTCGCAGACCCGCAGCGCCGCTCCCTAAAACCAAAACATCGTAACAAAACCGCTCCATATCGATTTCTCCGTTCGTTAAACTGGACTTTCAATTGTTGGTTACATGAACTCCAGGGGACTTGTCATGTCTGCCCAGGCCAAGCCAGTGTCACTGGGGAGATTAACTTTAACCCGCAACATGCGTTCCCGACAACATGGATGGGACCATACCTACCATTACGCTCATTTTAGTTTTACCATCGATAGGATTGACAGCGCCACCATT
>JAMCYH010000054.1 GCA_023474025.1 Deltaproteobacteria bacterium | reverse complement strand
CCAGGTAACTCATCTTACGACCCTCTACGCAGATCATCACGTCGTTCATTTCTATGGGATGGCTTGGGACGTTTACCACTCGAAACCACCTTACGATCGTTTTACCACAAACAACGAATACGGCCATCACGTGGCCATCTTGCACGGTACCATCACGAGTTCGAAATTCGCCGATGCGCATTCGCGAGAAGTACCTCTTGAGACGGCCGCCTTAGCCAACAGTGGAATGGACTATATTGCGCTTGGCCATCTCCATTCTTTCCAGCAGGTCAGCGCAGGGATAATCCCGGCTGTTTATCCCGGATCTTTAGAGGGGAAACGGTTTGCTCCAAGTGAGGAAGGTGATCGCTACCTGGTTGTAGTCACATTGGAAGAAGGCAGACCACCGATGATGGAGACTGAGATTTGGAATCGGAGGAAATTGGAAAGTAAGCAATTGAACCTCAATCATGAAGTTGTCGAAAATGACGAGGAACTGGCTAGTTTAATTCGCCATCGTTTCGCTGATTCTAGCAAGCTTTTCCGTTTGGAGTTAACTGGCACACCTTCGTTAATCATTGATATAGAGAATCTAAAAACTCGACTGAGCGGTGATTTTTATTGGTTTGACATTCAGGATAATAGTGAGATCTTTGGGAGTGAAATGATTGAAGCATGGACAGCGGAGGAGACAATCCGCGGTTTATTTGTGCGCAAGTTCCAAGAAAAATTAATGAACGTGAACTCCGAGGAACAGAAAACCGTTATCGAACTTGCTATGAAACTGGCAGTGCAGGCTTTTCAAAAATAGATGTGTAGGATCGCATAGTTAGTGGTGTTGAGAGGGCTTAAAACAGCCCTTAACGATTCAGGAAATAAAAACTACAAAAGTGTAAGTTCTTTCTTGCAAAACATCGGAATAGCTACTCAATGGATTGCATCTTCGTCAATCGGACGAATAAGGCAAGAAATGCTACCAGCCGACTTTTCTGTACAAACTCATCGGCCTTGTTGGATATTTGAAGCGTTATGTTATGTGATGATCAGCAACCGCTTCTCGGGGGGTGAGCTGCTCCAGCTCGGCAATTCTCAGGACGAGCTGGGCCTTACGATCACCGAGCGGAAGATCGGCAAGGACCACTACTTCTCGGTGGAGGAGCTGCTCCGGTTAGACTCAATCGGAAAAGTGGGGATTTCCTGATCGGTCCATCTTGTCACTTCAACAATCTGTTTCACAGTGAAAGGTCGGTCTTTTTGCCCTGGGTAAAAGACCTCGGTGAATAGCATGAATGTAATGGGCTACCACAAATGTTTGTACCCTAATTCCTGTTCCACGGATTATTGGAGTAGGGATGCCAGACGAACCCCTTCGATACGTTATATAAGGAAATCGAGGATCATTCTGACTGGCCTTCAGCGCAGTCACTTTTTCTGCAATAGACCACAAAATTAATTGGTTGAGCGAGATCCCTTGTCGCTTTGCAAGCAACTCGGCTTCTCGCTTCAAATCAATTAGTAAATTGAGTGGGTATCGAGAAGCCATATAAACTCATTAGTCGAAACATCGTATGATACATCTCGATTATAAAATATCAATTGAGATAGCTCCGGATTACTCAGAAGCTATGGTCACATCCCTCCATATGTCAATTAGCTTGAAAGGAAATGGATAAACGGTGTAGTTACGAAATCGAATAAAGTTCACTTCCAGCATCGGGAAAAAGTCAAGTCGGAGAACCTCAAATAAACGATATTTGTCTACCTCTCCTTCGTGACAGATGATCTGTCTCAATACAAAACCTCGCTCCTGATCAAAATTTCTCCCATCTTTTGAGCCAACTAAATATTGCTGCGTTTCTGGCTCGTACCAAATTCCTTGGTAAACAGGAATAACCGTTTGATCCCGGACACTTTCAAACTTTAAACCAAGAGACTTATCCAGATAATTTCTGAATTTTGTGTCATTAACAATGCCAAGGAGAGGATAGAAACCACCATTCTTTATGAGGATTGATCCATCACGATCCTTGAGGTGTTTGCCATAATATTTTTTCAAATCGCTGTATGATATGAATGCCTCACTAACATAACGATCAAGGAATGATGCATACTGTCTCAATTGATCCTCATTGAATGGCTCGTTCCCTTCTAGGGGAAACCTCGGATAAAACAATTTTGTAGGTATTTCTTCTTCGAGCTTTTCAAACCTGTCCCGAATTTCAAGATCTTCATATAACATTCTTCCATCGTTTTCACGAATTTCCCAAACATAATCTTTACTAACCATAAAACGTCCTTTCAATGCCTTGTCTATCGCCTCCGGTTCAATGACAGGATTGGGTGCAGAATAATTAACCGATGGTATCAAAACCTGTTCCAAGAGATCTTTCCCTGTCAAGTCCCCTACTAAAATGGACGCTTCATTCAGATTATTCTTTATTGTCATGAAATGAAGATGGTTACCATCAAAATATGCCAGATCTCCTCCAAACATAAATATTTTCCCTGACATCATCGTTACCTGGGGTAACCTATCAGACGCGTTGTTGGGGTACATCACGATATCTTTTAAAACGAGTTGATTATGGCAGACCTCCAGTTTAAGTGCCAGCTCTTTTTCCTTAGGATCTGGTCCTGAATAAGAAAAATACCGGTTTGTATCCCACTGGCTTTTATTACTCCTTCCACTCTCTCTACGTCTGACCTCTGTATTAGGATTAACGTTTAGCGACTGCTTCACGACTTTCGGGAATTCCTTGTAAAAGTCATTTTTAGGGTCACTCGATCCCGCTAGTAAACCATTCTCAGGAGAAAAATCATCTTCATCATAATCCTGTAATCGAAGAACCAAGTCACCGTCTTGAATCTCAGAGCGATTTCTCACTGAAAAGATTGGAAGGTCATTACAAAGGATCAAATTTGCATCTTTTGAGAATTCCTCTGCAAAGCTATCTTGCGATTCTCGGTTTTTCCACCGGTCATCTACGATAAATATTGGTTTTGAACTTAATGGTAGTTGCGGCGATCTCATCTTATCGCCATGTATGGTGGGAACGAGCTGCATTTCTAAAGGTTTTTGGTGGAATGACAATCCATATTCTCGAAAGTGATTTATTAAATTTGCCAAGAAATGGCTCAATAAATATGACCTAGATTCTTCAAGTGCTTCCAGGCTGCGGACAGAATGATAAGTTATACTCGCCCTATGCTTCTGATCTCGATATTCTACATAGATCCCATCATTCTTCTGTCGTTGATCAATTCTCGAATGCCTTAGTTGTTTAAAGAAAACCAATCCGTCCTGATAGATTCGACCATAAAGGATGTTCTTCCGCCTAAATCTATCATCCACCATCTCCGATGGTTGAAGTTTTCTCATCCGAGTAGCCTCATCGCTGACTGCAAATTCTTCCGGTTTACGCCAGTTCTGATTAATCTTTATTCTCAGACCAGTAATGAATGATTTATCGGCTGAAGATGACCGAAGAAAGAAGTAAGCGTTACTGACAAACCTCTCGTGGTTGTAGAAATAATCGCTTAAAAGGACTTTTACGATAGCATGGAAAATATCTTTATCTCTTAAATCCACTTCAGCAAAAGCTAAGGGAAAACCATTTAGTTGTAGTTCTATTACATCGTTTGATGACGGATACATTACATAAAGGTAAGGACCATAGGTATGAAGATAGCAAGGAAAGTCACTCTGTTCTTTATACCAATTGTGCATTCGAGAATAATATTCTCGATCTTTTTTTTGTTGACGCGGAATATCGTACCTTACTAAGTAGCCCCTGTTCTTGAATAGATCCCAATTAATATTCTCCCAATTGACTATTAAATTCGTCGTCCGCACTTGGCGCTTCTCGACATCGGAAAACTTAGTCATTTTTGGTCTCCTGGCTGAAAAGGGACTGATATTTCACGGCATTGATCCAATCCAAGAATGGATCTCTAAAATCATTGGGTGAGGATGTTTTTATCACTCCTTGGATGACCGAAATTGTACTATCAGCAAAGCTATACGGCACTATTGGGTTCAAATTCTCGTCCCACCCTTCATTCGGATGATTATCACCGGCTAGAAGGTTTATAAATACGAGCTTTGTTCTCCTATCACCAGTATGTTGTACGATATGATGCCACTTCTTTTGAGCAGCAGACAAAAATGTTATTGAATTCAATCGCTCGTCGTACTCGGGATCGCCTGGCGTTGCGACGAATCGATATAAAGTCGTCCAATTGCTGAAATTCTTCGCATCGATGTAAATTGAACTATCTTTAATCTGTAAATCAGATAGTTCGAACAATTGAGGACTACACTCTAACTCGGATTTCATTGGAATATGGAAATTATCGAAAACAGCTTTCAGAGCGGCTTCTCCAACAGCGCCGGCTAAGATTGCCTGCATGGCGAAAGGTGTAAAAATGTAGTTTTGAGCAGTTGTTTCATATTGAAGTTTATAGTTATGGGTACGAAAATACCAATCAATGATATCGTTCTGGCGGAAGTTTCGATAAAAATTGTTTAAGTCAATCAACTCAACATCCTTGGACAAGTATGGGTAAATCGATTTTGTCGCCCGTTTGAAATAAAATTCATGATCATTTTGGATAAATGCAGAAGTATGGACAAAATCTTCTAAAAATTTAATTTCCAACCTTTCTTCTCGTCCAGTGAGAAGATTTAACACCTCAACACTCCCTTGAAAGTGATAATCCTGTTTTAACACAGCTTCTCGTATTTGCCACCAGAGTTGCATAATCTGATACGAATGCTCATCAGAATATTCACCAGACCGAACACCGGAGATCAGACGAAGCAAGTAATCTATTTTTTTCTCACATCTGGATTCTAATAATCCCAGATCCTCATTTTGAAGCTCGTTTAATACTTGTTTTCGGATATATTGTTGCTTTAGTTGTTTATGAATTTCAATAATCAAAGAAGATGTATATCCTTCTCTTGCTAACCGCTCCTTGGCAATCACACCAGGGGTTGTGAGATACCATTCAAATAACTCTACGACCCCTGGAGAACCGCTGGCTAGGCGGACCTCCATTTTTGAGGTATTCTTCCATTGACGGTCTACCCTTCCAAGGGCTTGATAAAAAACTGCGATTTGATTCAATAGATAATCAAGCGAATTTTTATATAGTTGATTTACCTGGCCAATGTTCAATTCGCGAAGCGCGACCACGAATTGTTTTTCTGAAATCTGATGATTAGCAAATAACTTCCAAATTTGCCAGATAAACATCTTTTCCCGATCGATGTCGCCATCGTCATCATCTTTGCCATTGAAATAAAAATGCGGAGCCTCCAATAAGTGTATTCCCTCGAAATCCTTAGAGTCGCTCACATCTCCACTATCTGATAAAGGAATCCACTTTAAATTAACGCCATTAGAAGCAGTCGGATAAGTAGTGACAACAACTAAGGGAACTCCTTGCTGTTTTTGCTTGAAAATTTGGTCCTCCATTTCACGACCTTTTGCAGCATCGAGAAAAATCACCTGACAATCTTTGGCCTCAAACTGAATTGAATATTCTCGGTTACCACTGTTTGCTATATCATGAATTTCGAAATAGTGTTCTATCTCCTTATAAAAGGACAAAGGCAGACCAGAATTCGACTGAAACAGTTTTTCGATATATTTGAAGGAATTTAAGAACACTAAGTGGGATTTATTCTGACTTTCATTAACGATCCAGCGAAGAGTCTCTAGGAATAGATTTACGGCTCGCTTCCGAAATTTGATTGCTGTGTCCTGATCTTCCCCAAGGATGTCTTCTTGAAAAAAGGAATCTCGCCCAAGCTGATCCAAAGCTCGGTTCAATGGATGGTTTTTCGGAAGCTGAGTAGCGATACTTAAGAAAATATCGTATTGGCGTTTGGATTCCTTGGCTTTCTTTAAGGCATTTACGATGTTTTTATCAGTTTCATCGATTGGCAGGTAATTGCAGGATCTCTCCAACCAATTAAGGTCGAATGAGTTGATATAGCGTTTTATATCCCCTGTGGCCGATAATGCGAACACAAGGTTGGACTGGCAGACGCGCCAGATAATATACTCGGGTGAAATCGTTAATTTTTTCTGATCAATGCGTACTTCATCTGGAGCAGTGAGATATGCATTGCGGACGAGTCTGAAGAAGTTGTAGCCCTTATAATAAATACTATCCGATACTTCTTTTTCCTTGCGCTCACTGGATAATTTGGGCGGCCGGTGATAGAAACCATACTCTCCGATAATTTTCTTGTATCTACCTGGTGAGTTGTCATTTTTTTGATCATAGCACTGTTCGATCCAGCTATTCCATTCCGGAATCAAGCTATCTGCCCAAAGCTCTGAGAAGAAACGGAGGATTTGGTCAGTTGTTCGCGAAATCAAATCGATTAGCCGGCGCGCTCTGAGTGTTTGAGCAGTCTTCCTTCGAACGATTCGCCAATAAGTTTCTTCTTCCACCAGATAGAATGGGTCTGTCATTATCTGGACGCTGGACTGAAATACCGAGAGTTTATCTTTATGAAACTCTTCTCCATCCATAATAAAATGACGGATTTGAGGAAAGTTGAACTGATCTTTCTCGCAATCTTTTCGTAACTTGGAAACGATCAGCTCTGCTCCCTGCTTTGCTTTTATCCTTTTTTCCGAATCCCTTTCTGAGGGAGCAAGAATTCCAGAAAGGCTCTGTCGAGTCATCTCTTCGTAAAATAGGCGAACAAATTCGAAGCTATTCTGGATCTCTGGACTTCTGCACAAAAAACTCAAGAACTCTTTTTCTTGCATGTCAAATTCATCCAGAAAGATGATATTGTTCTCCAATCCTAAAATCCGCTCCGTTCCCATCCCACTAAAAAAGCCATATAAAAGTTTGTGAATGGTTGTAAGAAGGACGGGCCGTTCAGGGTTTTTTAGAAATTCAACATAAGGAAATAGTTGCCAGAGGTCTTTGTCTTCTAATAGGAGCTGATGAATTTTTTCTGGTAGCAGTTTATTGGTTAAACCCTCTTTGAAATAATCCATAAATTGAGAACATTGCCTTCGAATCTCGTCTTTTTGACGGTGATAAGCGAGTGACGATCGTAATGT
>JAMCYH010000070.1 GCA_023474025.1 Deltaproteobacteria bacterium | reverse complement strand
ACTTATTACCACCACATGCTTATACGCTATCGCAGCGGCGCCTAGTTGCTTGTAATTACCTTCCATCACCGGCCCTAAAACAATATTGTGACCCGCACAAGCCTCAGCCACCGCCTTGAGGACCTCGGTGTTCTTCTGCTCATTTGAAACACCCCATACTATTAACGGAACGTCTATCGCCTCAGCCACCTTGCGCGCCACTTCAGCCGCATGCTCAGCCGATAAATTCCTGCCGTTAGGGTCTACGCCGGCCAACCACAAACAAACCAGGTCAGCCTTGTATTCATCCACACACTTCCTGGCCCATGCAACCGGATCGCCAGTAACACCCTTAAACGGCGCCAAAGCTTCTTCAGCCCACTCCTCAGGCTCTATGTCCAATACCTGAAGCGCTAACTTCGGAACATTAGGCCCTTCGCCTTCAAAACTATAAAAACTGTAGCCGGTCTCCCCGCCTACCACTACCTCCTTGCCAGGCTTGCCTATCTTCACCTCGCGTATCTTACCTGAATACTTCACTTTCGGCAGTTCAGCCATCTGACACCTTCCTTAAAAAAATAAAGTAAGGAACGAACGATCCCCTCGTCAAAACGGATCGACCGTGGTTCGTATAATTTCTAGCGCAATGAATGGAATGATACACCAAATACAATAACGCCCTCTAACTCTTTTTCGCAAGTACTTTCAGAATCGAAAATTTTCTTAGCACGGAAAAAAGGAGCGACAAAATATGATTATTTGCGTACCTTACAATCAACAGCGCCTTATTGACAAAAATTCTCTGGATGCGTATAGGAATCAAGGTATCTAGAAAAGATTCCATTTGAAGGCTTAGCTATGGAACCAAAAGATCTGGAACTTATAAACACATGGAAAGAGAAAGACCCGGAGCTGTCAAAACTATGGCAAGAACATTTGGAATATGAGGAACAGCTACAAGTCTTTAACAAGAGGCTCTATCTTTCAAATTCCGAAGAATTGGAACGAAAAACCTTACAGAAAAAGAAACTCCAAGGCAGGGACCTAATCGAGAAGATATTGAGCAAATATAGATAAATTCTTCTTACATTTCAAATTTGAAGGTTTTTGCCCCATGTGGTGGTAATAAGTTGAAAATCACTGGAGCACAAATATTATTGCGCTCTTTAAAAGCAGAGGGCGTAGACACTATATTTGGATATCCTGGCGGCGCAGTTATAGACATTTTCGATACTCTTTTCAGAGAGTTTTCCGAAGATTTCAGGTTCATTTTAGTTCGCCATGAGCAGGCAGCGGTCCATGCCGCTGACGGATACGCGCGAGCCACTGGTCGGCCAGGAATCTGTCTGGTTACCTCTGGACCAGGTGGAACCAACACTGTTACCGGTTTAGCTACCGCGTATATGGATTCGATCCCGGTAATTGTGTTTACTGGTCAGGTTCCAACACCATTGATCGGAAATGACGCGTTTCAGGAAGCAGACATCGTAGGGATCACCAGACCGTGTACAAAGCACAATTATTTGGTCGCTAGAACTGAAGACCTGGCGCGCACTATCAAGGAAGCTTTTCTCATAGCTACAACAGGCAGACCGGGCCCAATTCTTGTGGATTTGCCCAAGGATGTCGTGCAAAAGAAAGCGAAATACGATTACCCCGACAAAATTGAGGTCCCCACATATAAGCCGAATGTAAAAGCTCATCTCCCCTCCGTAAAAAGGGCCGCCGAACTAATTCGTCAAGCCGAGCGGCCAGTGATATACGCGGGCGGGGGGGTCATAACGTCAGGAGCGCATGAAAAACTCTATAAACTCGCTTCGATGCTGAATTTCCCAGTCACTTCGACCTTAATGGGACTTGGATGTTTTCCTGCCACGCATCCGCTATTTCTTGGGATGCTTGGAATGCATGGAACGTATAGGGCAAACATGGCGATTGATAACGCCGATTTGTTGCTTGCTGTCGGAGCGCGTTTCGATGATAGAGTCACAGGTAGAGTAGAAGAATTCGCTTGTCATGCCAAAATTATTCATATTGATATAGATCCTACATCAATCCAGAAAAATATTACGGTTGAAGTCCCCATAGTTAGTGACGCCTTCGATGGTCTCTCTAAACTTATTGAAGAATTGGAGACTAAAGGACGATCGTCGAAAGCCGATGAAAAACTCAAGGAATGGCATTCGCAATTAACAGTCTGGCGAAATCAACAGCGACAGCGCTTTGACAGAACAACTGAAATTATAAAACCACAATTTGTAATTGAAAAACTTTATGAATTTACTAAAGGCGAAGCCATTATAACCACCGAAGTTGGCCAGAATCAAATGTGGGCGGCCCAATATTACCTTTTTGACAAGCCAAGGACTTTCCTTAGTTCAGGTGGTTTAGGCGCCATGGGTTATGGTTTCCCCGCCGCTATCGGAGCTCAAGTCGCATATC
Organism: Deltaproteobacteria bacterium; assembly: GCA_023474025.1. Taxonomy (GTDB): domain Bacteria; phylum Desulfobacterota; class Desulfomonilia; order Desulfomonilales; family Desulfomonilaceae; genus CAJBEZ01. The sequence continues at coordinate 4,754 of JAMCYH010000070.1, read as the reverse complement.
CGGACAAAATAGTAATCGACATCGCTGGAGATGGCTCTATCCAAATGAATATTCAAGAACTTGCTACCGTTGTTCAGTATAAACTCAATGTCAAAATCGCGATATTGAATAACGGTTACTTGGGTATGGTTCGCCAATGGCAGGAACGATTTTATGATCAGGTTTATGCCCATACGGACATTACCGTAGCGCCGGATTTCGTAAAACTTGCTGAAGCTTACGGAGCGGTTGGGTTACGGGCGACTAAAACCTCAGAAGTCGAAGATGTCATCAAAATTGCCCTGAAAACAGAGGGTCCGGTCATGATCGACTTTGTTGTCGATAGAGAAGAAGGAGTTTATCCCATGGTTCCAGCCGGTGCCCCATTAAAAGAAATGATCTTGGTCTAGATGGAAAACAGAAAAGTAATATCGGCTTTAGTAGAAAACAGACCCGGAGTTCTCGCTCGGGTAGCTGGTATGTTCTCCGGTAGGAGTTTCAATATAGATTCTTTAAATGTCGCTCCTACGATGAACCCGGAATTTTCCAGGATGACGATTGTCACCCACGGGAACGAAGCCATATTTGAACAAATAATAAAGCAGTTAAGAAAGCTTATCAACATAGCCAAGGTCCAAGATCTAACGCGTGGGGATTATGTTGATCGGGAGCTGGTTCTGATAAAGGTCAAGGCCTCTTCTGTTAAAAGGGCGGAAGCCCTGCGTATTGTGGAAATATTCCGGGCACGTATCGTAGATGTCGCTCAGGACAATCTCACCATAGAAGTTACCGGTTCCCAGGGAAAAATTGAAGCTATACTTGAGCTTCTATCATCTTTAGGAATTCTTGAAGTCATAAGAACAGGAACTGTTGCTATTCCTAGAGGACGCAAGGGATTAAAAGCAGGGGATAGCTCAGATTGAATTCAAGAACGGGTCATTTTGAGCCAATAGCTCGTGAAGGACTGAGTTTTGTGGGCATATCCGCTATCTTGGCCTTGACGGCTTGGTGGTCTAACCATCCATGGTTATCTCTGTTTTTTTTAGTTCTCGCCGCCGCGATCGCGTCGTTTTTTCGAAATCCTGCTAGACGCCCACCTGACGATGACGCGAAAGTTGTTTCTCCCGCCGACGGTGTTGTAATGGAAATAATGAACAATGCCGAGGGACCTGTTTTGGGGAAAACCGGCCTGACTAGGGTGAGTATTTTTATGTCTATTTTCAATGTACATGTTAATAGATGGCCGTTTTCCGGAGTGGTTCGAAAAATATCCCACAGACCCGGCAAATTCCTTGATGCCAGAGATCCCTCTTCATCAATTCTGAACGAAAATAATTCACTGGTTGTTGATACTGCTTTTGGACCAATCGAAGTAGTTCAAATTGCTGGTAAAATAGCGAGAAGAATAGTCTGGTGGGTCAGAGAGGGGGATGTTGCTGAAAAGGGTGACAGGTTCGGTTTGATAAGGTTTGGTTCCAGGGTGGATGTTTATCTGCCTGATCATTTCATTGCCTGCGCCTCAGTCGGTTCAAAAGTAAAAGCTGGGGTCACCGTAATTGCACGACTTGCGGCTCAATCTGATTCTCATACCGGGAACTGATGCGGTAAAGAAAAACACTCACCTTAAGAAGATTTGTCTATTGATTCAATCCATAAAAAAGTTAAAATAGTTTGACGACTTAACAGCCTCAAGAAATTTCCTAACTAAAAGGATGATCATGATGGCCCCAGAATTTCGCAGGAAAAGATCGCTGCTCAGAATTAAAAGACCCTACGAAAGTCGTGAAGAAACCACTATAGACTGGCAGAGAAAAACCAATCGTATTAACAAAATGAAGAAAGGAATATTTATTCTTCCTTCGTTATTGACTCTGACAAGTATATTCTTCAGCTTTTATGGCCTCATTTTGTCCCTCAAGAGTCAATTTTTGTGGTCCGGCGTGTTGATAATCGTAGCGGCTTTTTTTGACGGTATCGACGGCAAGGTGGCCAGATTGACAAAAACTAGCACCAGATTCGGTGTAGAACTCGATTCACTTGCTGACGTAATTTCGTTTGGTGTTGCCCCATCGGTTTTATTTTACACTTGGGCGCTGGAACCATTTGGACGACTCGGATGGGTAACAGCATTTATATATGTAGCCTGTGGAGCGTTAAGACTAGCCCGGTTTAACGTGCAAAGTTCCGTGATTGATCCCAAACGGTTCAATGGCCTTCCAATACCCGCTGCAGCGGGGATGCTTTCTACTGCGGTGATTTTCTTTGAACATCTTGAAATCAATCCGGCAAATTATTCAATTTTTCTTCTGGCGCTCGTGGTTGCGTTATCGTTCCTAATGGTTAGTTCAATTAAATTTCACGCGTTCAAAGATCTTACACTTGTTAAAGAAAAACCATTTAGTTCTACTGTTGGTTTCGTGCTCCTGATGTCTTTGATCGCAATAGCCCCGTTCATTGTTCCTTTTTTTCTTTGCGCGGCTTATGTAATATCCGGGCCCGTAATGACAGCAATCTTTTATTTTTACGGAAAAAAACACCACAAGATATCAGTTATTAACGGCTCTGCCATTAGTCAGACCCAGAACCAAGGCAGCGCCAATGTTAATTCCAAACTATAGTCAATCCTAATGTTTAAGTAGCAACCGGACCCGTTGATATAATGATCGAACGGAAAACATCTTTTCCGTTTACTCAAAGCCTGGAAAATTAGAAAAAATCGGAGAGTGATCAAATGACGAACCGAGTTTACATTTTCGATACAACCCTGCGAGACGGCGAACAATCTCCAGGCGCAACAATGAATCAGCATGAAAAACTTCAACTTGCCAGACAACTTGAAAGGTTGGGAGTTGACACAATAGAGGCAGGCTTCCCGGCAAGTTCCGAAGGAGACAGAGAAGCCGTAGCGCGTATTTCTTCGGAAATAAAAACTTCACGTGTGGTGGGTCTTGCCCGTTCAGTCGCGGAAGACATAGAAACAGCCTGGTCCGCCGTTGAAAAGGCGAGCAAACCCGGTATCCATACGTTCATAGCCACGAGTGATATTCATCTGAAGCACAAGCTTCGAATGAGTCGTAATGAAGTAGTGGATCGCGCCGCACAAGCCGTTAGACTCGCAAGATCACTTTCCGATTGGGTAGAATTCTCGTGTGAAGACGCTACAAGAAGTGACAGAAGTTTTTTAATTGAGGTAATAGAAGCGGCAATAAAAGAGGGAGCCAGTACGATAAATATTCCAGATACTGTCGGTTATTCATATCCTACGGAAATTTCGGACCTGATAACATTTTTGAGAGGAAAAACAAAAGGAATTGACAAGGTGATCCTGTCGATCCATTGCCATGACGATCTGGGACTGGCTGTTGCCAATTCACTCGCAGGCGTCGAGGCTGGGGTTAGGCAGGTCGAATGTACCATAAACGGGATTGGTGAAAGAGCTGGAAACGCGTCTCTGGAAGAAATAGTGATGGCGCTTAAAACCCGACAGGATCATTTTAATCTTACCACCGGAATTAGCACTGAACAGATTTTTCACACGAGTCGTCTGGTAACAGCTATTACTGGAATACCTGTTCAACCTAATAAAGCGATAGTCGGGGCAAACGCATTTGCCCACGAGTCAGGAATCCATCAGGATGGCGTGATAAAAGAGCGTTCAACGTATGAAATTATGGATCCGGAGTCTGTTGGGATTTCGAAATCTTCTCTGGTTTTGGGGAAGCATTCGGGAAGACACGCGTTTCGTGAACGTATGCAGGCCTTAGGTTATTCTCTCACGGACGATGAGGTAAATCTCACGTTTAAGCGATTTAAAGATCTGGCAGATAGGAAGAAGATTGTTTATGATGAGGACCTGGAAGCGATAGTAGCTGAGGAAGTGCTGCGCACCACGGAAACCTATAAATTGCTGTCCGTGACGATGATGAGTGGCACTGAAGTAGTGCCTACAGCGACTGTCAAAATGATGGTGGAAGGTGAGGAATGTCATGGGGCGGAACTCGGGAATGGTCCTGTTGACGCGACCTACAATGCCATTTTGAAATTAACCGGCCGTAAACCTAAGTTATTACATTTCGCAATCAGCGCAATTACTGGTGGAACCGATGCTCTTGGAGAAGCTTCAATAAGGCTGGAAGAAAACGGAAATGTGGCTGTGGGAAAAGGAGCGCACGAAGACATACTGGTGGCTTCTGCAAAGGCGATGGTAAACGCTTTAAATCGTTTGGCGTATATGTCAAGAAGTTCTCATCCATCGGTGAGGCTTTAAAGAATGGGAACCTGGCCGCGCCATTTTTAGTAAATCGTGCTATCCATTTCAAATTACAAAAAAAATATTGCTTTGGCGAGGCCTCTGCTACATAATACTAGTGCTTACCCATCAAAAACCCATTTCCCAGGGAAAAGCTAAATATCGGGCAGTTTTGGACCGCGTAAATAAATATCTCAATTATAGAGAGGAGTCTGAAGTATGGCAGGCGAACACTTCGAGGAGAAGGAGAGGTTTGACGGTCAGAAGGTAAAGATATTGATGCCGGAATATGTGGCGGGCCCGGATCAGGACAGTTATCACTGGCGCAAAAACATCACTTTTGTAAACATGGACCAAGAAAGTAACCCTATTAAAAAATATCTGACTACCGCTGAAAGATACTTCTATTCGAAAGAATGGTTTGGCAGCGAGAAAAGAAAAAATCCCGCCTGAAAATCCATCTGTTTTTAAAAAAATACGGTGATCTAATTTCAAATTAAGAAGGTGTCCCAGATCTACCGATTAC
>JAMCYH010000033.1 GCA_023474025.1 Deltaproteobacteria bacterium | reverse complement strand
GGTCCGGGTCCCTGAGTCTGAATTATCCTGACGGATGAAACGTTTACAACAGCAGGCCTAACGTTTTTGGCAACCGCCCGAAAAGAATCCTGTAAATCTTTGGCGCCATTTCTTGTAACAGGTTGAGCGTAGGTATTTGATTCTAGTAAATAAAATATTATGACTAAAAAATAAAAGATGCCCCCGCTGATTTTTAACAAAACCGATAGTCGAGATTTGTGACTATTACTGTCCAAACACTTTGAAAACATGAAAACTCCTTTGATAAAAGTAGAGCAATAATTTGGAATAGGCGAAAAATTCTCATAGTATAAACCTTAGGTCACATGGAAGAAAGTACGTTTAATACTTGAGTGCGCTTATCAAATTCAGTCAACCAAGTACTCTCAATGGTTTCAAAAACGGAGAGACATAATGAAACTTAAAAGTCAAAACGTGATATTTCTTATCTTTCAATGTGTATTTGTTTTAATGATTACAGCGCCTTCAATGTGTGGAGAATTTGAAAAAGCGACCCCAGGTAAAACTATTACTTTCCCGAGGGACCACGGAAAGCACAAGGGTTTTGAAACTGAATGGTGGTATTTCACCGGGAATCTGATTTCAAAAAATCGTCATTGGGGAACACAGCTGACATTTTTCCGTCGTGGTCTGATGAGAAAATCCAATCAAAATACTTCAGCCTGGGAAGTCAGTGATTTATATCCGGCTCATTTTGCCATCACAAATATCACTGACAATAAGTTTTTTCATACGGAGCTCATTTCCCGCGAGGGCCCAGGACTATCTGGGGCCGCTACAGAACACCTCAATGTTCATGTTAAAAACTGGAGTGCGTCACAGGAAGGAGAAAAAATACTTGTTAAAGCAAGAGACCGGCAATACGCTATCGCTTTAACACTTACACCCGAGAAACCGGCAGTTTTGCATGGGAACAAAGGGTTCAGCGTAAAAGGAAGCGATAAGGACCAGGCTTCTTACTATTATTCCTTTACGAGGCTTAAAGCTGATGGGACGATACTTTTTGATGGCCGAGAACATCGTGTGTCTGGTTTGATGTGGATGGACCACGAATTTGGGTCATCAATACTGAAGCCGGATCAGGCTGGTTGGGACTGGTTCAGCATCCAGCTTGACAACAAGACCGAGTTAATGGCTTTCCATTTAAGACGAAAGGACGGTTCTTCCGACAAACCTTTCGCGACATTTGTGGATTCATCTGGCAATTCAACCCACCTGTCAGGTGAGTCGGTAATTATTAAAGCTGTTAATTTCTGGGTAAGCCCTCATACCAAAGCGAGTTATCCCTTGGAATGGGTGATAGAAGTTCCGGAAAAACAACTTAAAATAAGAATAATCCCCGCAATAAAAGACCAGGAACTAACCACCGAAAAAACCGCTGGGACAACTTATTGGGAAGGTGCGGTAACAGTTTCAGGTATAAGTGAAAATCAACCTGTCAAAGGTTCTGGCTATGTGGAACTGACCGGGTATGCGAGTTCGATGGGAGGAAAGCTGTAGAATTTTTGTAAGCATTTAAAAACGCGCTAATTTTCGTATTGACATAAATGAAAAGCCACGTATATTTTGTTTAGTTGGAGGTGAGGGACATGGAGGTACTATTTTTAGTATCCGTAGGAACAGCTATATTGTGGCTTGCTTTTGGTAACAAAAAAGACTGGTCTGGTATGTAAGCCTAAACAATTTCAGAAAAAAGTCTAACCGCCGGGAGCTTTTACAAAAATGGCTCCCGGTTTTATTTTTATGGACCTAATCGAGTTCAATAAATTCCTGATTTTTTAAAGGCTCCAAAATGGTTTTTTTGAATTAGACTTTTCACTAGGGTAGCGTATTCGTCGCCAATATTTGGCCAGGAAAAGTTTTTTTCAGCCATTTTACGCGCTCTAAGACCCATTTGAATCAACGCGTCCTTTGGCGTAGAGGCTGCACGCTCCATTGTAACTGCCAGATTTTTCGGGTCTGGGGGAGTCGAGACGAATCCACAAGCATATTTGCGTATAAAATCGGTCGTCTCATCAACGTCATTAACGAGAATCGGTCGACCGAGTGCTGCATACTCAGCGAATTTAACCGGGAACGCCGCCCGCGAAGCTATATGATTGGGTCTCGGTGAAACCAGGATAGATGCGGTGCTCAATAAAGCGAGCATTGTTTTTCGATCTGTTCTGTCTACCAATTTCACCCTGTTACCGAATTTCTCTGAAAAAATCTTTTTGGTCCCTTGGTCGGAGCGCCTAAAACCGATTAGCAACATTGTAATCTTAGGATTGGTAACCTTTTCGAAAGCAAGTATCAAATCGTTTATCCCCTGCCAGGACTGAAATTCTCCAGCATAACCAAAAGTGTATTGGGCATTTTCCGGTTGAGGCAATGGTTGAAAAAGCTCAAGGTCTACTCCGTTTCTGACAACGCTAATTCGATCAGGCTTAATTCCTGATTTGACTAAATCAGTCTTATGCCATTCAGACTGGGTAAGGATGTAATCAGCTGAGCCCAATGCCATGGAATATTGCAATCTTACCATGACTGAAGCCCCAGCCCGGGAATTTCCGGTCCTAAGCTGGTTGGCCTGCGCTGATTGGGATATGTCATCACCATGCATGTCAAGAGCCACAACACCGGGAATAAGCTTGTGGCAGAAAAATAAAGCCTGGCCGACAAATGGGGCTCCACAATAGATGAAACTATATTTTCGGAGTCTATTTAACCACAATGGCATGAATATAGATGAGGTCGTGACTTTCCTAATAGGCCAGATCTCGGAAGTAAAAAGAAAATCGCAAGTTATCAAGCGTTCTTCCAGAAGGCTGGCAAATTTCCTAATTCGGTACTGATAAGCAGAATCCGAATCATGATCAACGCCGGAAATAATTAAAGCTGTTCTGTCCAATTTTTTGCCCTACACTTTTTAAAATAGCGATCTCTTCGGGATAAAACCCTTTGATACAAAAAAATATCCCAAAATATAACAGAGCGGAAATAGCTATATTGAGAAACATATTCATGTCTCTGGCTAGGTAGGTGAAAATCCCCATTCCGGCGGCCGCAATAACTGGCTTAAAGCTGATTTTCCAAAGATCGACTGGAAACAGGGTTCTGGAAATGAATAAAATCTGTAGAACCACGAAGGCCAAAATTGTGAGGAAATTTGCTATTACGGCCCCTATCGCGGCAAAAGGCCTTATAAGAATATAGTTGAGTACGGTCGCCAGTATTGCCGCTACCATATTTAGCTCAAGGTCAAGTTTTTGATAATTTGCGGCTATTAGGGTCTGGGCAAGGATTAATACCATGCTGTAGGGAATAAGAATGGGAGCGATCAGTTTGAGAATCAGAACCGAATCCGTAAACCTGGCTCCATAAATTAAATTAATGATTTTGTCCGACAGAAAGATCATCCCTAGCGCCATCGGTAAACAGGCAATCAGCACGAGACGTAATGAAAGCTCCGTTTTTTCACGTAAATTCTCTAGTCCATACCCGAAATGTCTGGCAAAAATCGGTAACATGGCCATGGAAAAAGCCATGGGGACGATGACACAAATAGAATTAATTCTGGAGGCTGCTGCGTAAATTCCCACGCACGAGACACTGGCAAGTTTGGAAAGCAATATCATGTCGATGTTAAGATGAATGGTAGAGAAAATGGCGATTCCCATGAAAACTGGCGATTGCTGGAGTAAAAGTGTCCACACACTTCTCTTGAATTTTATGGCAAAATTCCCCACCACCCTGAGATAAAAAAAAATCAGGATACCCAGTGCCACAAATTTTGTAATAACTGTCATGGTCGATATGGCGACAATCCCATATCCGGTAAGAACTACCGTTATACAGAAAAGAACTTTTGAAATGTTTTCCAGAAATTGCTCAATAGCAATATATTCAGACTTTTCAATCGCCCTAAAAGTGGACTCCAGGAAACGAATGCAACTCGCTGGTATGATGGATACTGATCCGACCACAAAAGCCAGGTACAATTCCTTGTCATAATGCAGGAATTTGACGCCCAGGTTCATGAGAATCATTGCAATTAAGCTTGAAACCAAACCAAAAAGGACTGAGTTTGACGTAAAAATCCCCTGGTCTTCAGGTTTCTTAGCTACCTCTCTCACTATTAGGCCTGCCAACCCTAATGAGGCCATGGTGGTGAAAATATTCAGATAGGACAACAGGATGGAATATTGTCCCATACCCTCGACACCGAGTTTTCTGGAAACCACATAGACCAGGGCCAGAGAAACAAACGGATTCACTGCGCTGGGGATTGACAGCGCTACAGTATTTTTGAGCAAGCTTTTCTTTGATTCCAGGGTCATTCCAAATTGAAGAGAGCCTAACTTAAAATCAGTTTTCTAACGCAAACGATATCTTATTGAAATATCTATTCCCATTGGCCGCTTGGCTGGATCAATATATATCGATATACTCGGAGGCTTTAAAGGAATGTTTCCAATCGGATAAAGATCAAGGCTACCTCCAAGTTCACCCTGAGGAAGTGTCTCGGTCTTCGGCCTGCCTCCCAGAGAAGCGATCATTACCCCTCTGTAGATATTGTCTTTAAAATAGAAAAGATATTGAGTGTAGTACTGATACCATATATCTACTTTCTGATGCTTGATGAACTGCTGTCCCACTATGGCCTGAATAAATCCCCTGTAGTCTCCGTGCAAATTGAATAGTGTCCATCTACGATTAATTTTATCCCAGGGGGCGTAACCCACAATCAGGCCATCTTTGATCCTTACCACGAGGTACGTATCAGAATAACTCAGCATACGTGTAAGCTTAAAAAGAGTGGATTCAGTGATGTCCTTTTCGTCAGGAGGATGAAGAGTATCAATAAAAGGCACTTCCTGAGCAAGAAGACAGGATGACATCAAAAAGATGAACACCAAACCTAAACAAGCTTTCGTTTTCATGCCGGATTCATCCTGATCAATGATCTACCGCAAATGTCCGCAGTCTTCATATCGTGGAATTGCAAAAAAATTCAAGAGGCTTTTAAGCCCGACATCCTTGCAAATTTTAGGGTGTTTGTTCATAAGCGCCTATGTCAGGCGCAATTCCCCCGGTTCGTGGCATTCCGCGGATGTCTGTTTTGACGAAATCAATAGGAACAGCTTTTTGAAGAAGAGGTGAATTTTCGGCCGGCACAAAGTTTTCCCGCACAGCGTCCTGGAACTTGGGGTCCTTGCCTTCTACGGGGCTAGAATCCAAAGAAGCTACTCCTGAGACGAGATTATTCTCATACAATCTTTTCAGCGTTTCTTCAAAATTGGAAGATGGTTTTTGATATTGTTCAGGACAACTGAACCAACCGTTGGTTTTTAAAATAGCCACAGGCAAGGATGGTTTAGGGAGCATACGGCGACAAAAGGAGAAAACATTGTCAATGAACTCGTTAAGCTGGTCCTGCCCAACGGCGCTGGCAGGCTCAGAAAGAGCTATGGGCGCCGAACATCGATAGACTGTATTGTAAGCGATAATGTTTCCGAGAGATTGGGTAGGCGCCCCTTCACGGCTGTGCTCAATGACAAATGCAGCGCAAAGATCCCATGTGTTCTTGGGGGCTATATCCACCAATACATTGTTAAATACTTTATTTCCAGAGGAACCATAAAAGCAGATACCGGCATGAGTTCCCCCCCTGATGAAATTATCCACAATGATATTGCCGTGGGACCGACCTTCAAGATATATAGCGCACCCATAGCCATCAGGATATCCATTATCCCCGAAAGAGTTTCCCTTGACCTCACAGGAATTAGCCCAGAGGTCAGGGCCAATTAACACTCCAGCTCCTCCGTAACCGGAAGGTCCAAAAAATTCATTTTCATTCGCTACATTGTCCACAAATTTGACTCTTGATCCATCGATCTGGCAGCCATGAATAGCGTTTTTCAGAAATTGACAATTGTGGACATACCAATCGTCAAGACAACAAAAGACACCAGCCCCGTTATTAAATCGGACCTTTAAATTATCAAGCTCCCAGTGGGAGTTCTGTTCATGTTGGTCAGGAGCGGCTGAAACGGCATAGGCTCCATATTTTTCCAGCGTCATATTTCGCAAAATTATATGTTTCTTGGCAGTCCCACCCCACCGGGCACCTGCGTTAAAGCCCAGGTCCAGTTCATAGAGATCGACAATGTGGTTTTTGTTAGGGTCAGCGTCGCCAACGAGCCGTATAAAATAATTGTTGTCGCTGTCGAGACAAAAAGCCCCCTCCGGCATATTCTGGGGTTGATCTACCTGTTTGAGTTTTTTTTTGTTATCAACCATTACGAATGCGTTTTTTCTCGTGATTGGGCTTAATCCTACCTTAAACCAAACTTTGCCCACTTTTTTCCAATCCGTGGCGGTTACCGAGCCTCGCAAAATAACTCGATCACGGTCAGCCCCTTCATACACAATGGGTTTGTCAGGAAGTCCGGATTGTCCTCCCATTACCTGTTCATGGTAGATTCCTTCATGGATTATTGCTTTGTCCCCCGGTTTCATTAATTTTGACGCCTGGCTGATTGACCGGAACGGTTTATCCTGAGTTCCAGGAAAGCTGTCGTCACCAGAATTTATGTCAACGTGATATACTGTAGCCCAGGCAGTAAACAAACCGAGACAACTGATGATGTAAGCCAGCAATACCCTGCAAATCACCGTCCTTATCAATTTCATTTCTCAGGACTCCTCAGACCCAACAGAAATATGGCTCTGCACAGAAGAGTCGAAATCAATCCAACCGCTTCATCGCTTGCAACATGGCGCCGCACGTATGGAGGTCGTCATCAGTCATGTTTGCGAACTCCCCTACCAAGGCCTCGCGTTTGATACCCGTTTCAGTAGTATACTTAATATCACACACGATCTTGAAACCGAGCTCTCTCAGTAGATTAACATGTCTGGAATACGGTTCACGATTTATAAGATATGGCCGTTTACCTCTCATTAATGACCATTCGAGCTTTGAACACGCCCAGTGCCCATTCCATTCTTTTGTGGCCCCATAGGAACTGAAATCTATATTGTGTGTCATGAAACCATCTGAAGTAAGCCAGTGATTGAAAGCCTCATAAACCTGTTCAAGGTTATCTACGCATTGAAGCACCGTGTTGGACAGAATCATGTTGGCAACGCCCTGTGGAAGGACTCGAAAGTC
>JAMCYH010000010.1 GCA_023474025.1 Deltaproteobacteria bacterium | reverse complement strand
CGCCTTATAGAGCGCCTCCAGACACTATTGACTCAGTAACCGATGGTACTTTTCCACCTTCAGAGGATCAATTTTTTGTCTAGACAGAAGGGTACACTTCAGCATTTGTATCCCTTCAGTTGTGTCTTGTGAATTTCTCCCAAATGAGTTTTGATGAAATTCGGATTCTAAATCTGGATTCCATACAATTTCATGCGCAACATTACGTACAGGCATATCAAAATGAACGGAACCATGGAGGTGATAAATCAAGTCCCAATCAGCACGGGCATAAACACTTTCGGGACAGAAATCACCAGAATTGTGGTCAAAGCCAGTAAACAGATTTGGACAGGCTTGCGTTACCAATTTGTCGTAATTCAGAGAAATGAACGCCACATCATAATCTTCTCGCAACTGCCCCATAAAGTTTTTGAAACTCTCAAGCTCAGGGGTTATATTCCGTTGAACATTAACGCATCGGCATCTGAAATCATTAATTAAATTGTCTACCAGCAAAGAGCAAAGAAACCTGAGATAGTCTCCGTTAACTGTAATTTCACCTCGAGATGTTCTTACTATTGGAAGTTCTCTCAAATCAAGAAATGCGTTCATTGGCAAATTGAAGTTGTTATCACTTCGCATCGAGGACAACTGAAAAATGGTGTAAAGAATTTCTTCGTAGTTCGTTTGTTTTACCAGTGCAGAACGAGGATTTTGAGGATAATGGGAGTTGGTTCTGTCTCGAATATAATCATAAAGGGTTAGAGAGTCATCGCTTGCCAGTGTAAAATCTTGCAGTGTCCAGTTATGGAACAATTCGTCGACATGTGTCACACTTGGCATTCCTAATTCTACTGATGCTCCTGCGCCAAGCACAACCATCAACTTTTTTTTGTTATTCATCTGATCCTCGTTGTACTCTTACTGACATTCCAGAGAAAAAGTTGTTGGTTTGTGATTATTTTCGAGAACCGCTATATGTTAATGGGTATGTCAACTCACCTCCTGTGAGTTGACTGCGGTAGCGCATAAACGATTACTAATGTGTGAATACAATGCCTTAATAAATTTGGTCTGCATATCATTAACATGCGATTCTATTAAGGTAGTCTCTCTCAAATTAACAGTGAAAAAAGACCAAGACGGCTCATTCCGTATTTCTTGGGCCAACCAGTCGGTTTTCTTATACGACACGACAATGGACACTATGGCTAATTTTTGTTGAGATATAAAAGGCACGACGAAAAGGCGATACAAGTCCAACGAAGGATAAGAAGATTCCGCTTCTACCTTTAAATAGTTGTAAACACTTTTAGTAGTGACATCATATCCAGTGAGGTATTCTTGGTAATAGCCTGATTGTCCCCAATTGGAAAACTTGGGATAGAGGTTGCTAGTCCAGCCTCTATCTGGAATCCATTTTTCGGCATATTTTGGCTTAGCGAACCATTCTTCAACATTCTGTTCCAGCCATTCTCCGATAGGTGTGGTATCGGGAAGGTCTGTTTTCTTGTCCGTTTCAGAATATGAAACCGCATATGCTGCTTCGAGTTCGTTTGGGAGTTTGAAATGGGACAGACATTTTGTGACGACACGCCATGCGTTAATTGCGTCCTCTTTGGAACAATATGACCTTGATGCCTCTTTTAGACGCTGCTCCAGCGGTGGTTCTAATGAATTCGACTGGGCATCTATTTGATTTGGCACTTGTACAGATGAATGATCATTTTCTAAATATTTAGACATCGAATTACGAATTCCTGACTTCATTGTGAAAAATACCTCATGATAGGAAGCCTGAGTTACAAAGTATGGTATTTGATTTTGGTTTTCTCGAAATTTGTCCGCCACGATGTCTATCAAATCCTTGAAACGTACATCCCCGTCCTCACGATGGACCAAGCCCTCTAAAATACTTGTTGTGAAATCACTTAGGGAACCTTGAATAAGAGCCGATTGGTCTCTTTGACAAGCAAACAAAAAATAACAATGTTGAAAACCCTCTCGGCTTGAATCAACATATGATTTAAATCTCTCAGGATTCTTAATGTAAGAAAAACCACTTTGACAAGCGTCCACTATTTTCACGGCTACATTAGGCTTCATATTACGAAGTAGCTGATCAAGCTCACTATTTTCCAGGCAGGATTGACTCAATTCTCTCTCGGAATAGTCTGGTAAGCCGAAATAGAACTCATTATCCTTAAACAAACCGTGCCCCGTGAAATAAAAAAAGACCTGCTCCACTTCTTCACGATATTTCTCGGTGAAATCGCACAGCTCTCTTTTTATCTGAGTGCTGGACTGGATGTTATCTAAGAACAGAATTTGTTTGTATTCACCTGAAAGGTTTATTAATTCATAAATCGCTTTGATATCCTTGCTACAGGCAGGGAGGTTACTCAGACCGTTCTTGTAATTTGTCACGCCAATTAAAATTGCAACTTTCAATTTACATACCTCCGAAAAGTTATAACGACCGGCTCACTGATTTACAATATTTCAGTTCCAATTGGATGGAATTCACGAGAATAAGACTACAGTATCTAATCAATAATCAAAAACAGCAAATTTACTAAGAATTATCAGGAACATAAGAAATGGTCCAGAAAAAAAGGACAGTGGCATAAGTGAATAAGCTGCTCTAACTAATCAAAACAAAATGAGCGGCGAAAATAATAAAATGTACGCTCTGACAAATAGAATTTTTAACCTCTCTCCCGAACAACTACTCCCCGAAAGATGCACAAATGTAATTATCGTTGACGCTCAAGGTAAATGTCGCTGAACACTCCACTAAGCTTTGAGGTTGAAAAATCGGAAGAATCGGTTCTTGAGGATTAGTGCCTGGATAGATGGGTCCGTCTGTCTGAGACTCCAGGCCTAATTCCTGGGACGAGCGAAACGAGCCTAGTCGTTCCTAGACCGGTTCCAAAAGTCTAGGAACGCTTTGTGAACTGCACTGAACATCCCATACGGATGAGAGATTTTTTCAGGGAAATTCTCTCATCTTTATCTGAACAGAAATTCAAATCATTCATCTTCTTTAATTCCAAGCCAATCGCCCCAACCCGACCAACCTTTGTCTTTGTAGGTAGTAGAAGGGTTATCAGGCATATTCGCGGGCTTTTGCGGTTTGTTTGGAACTTCACTTTTGCAGTATTTTGTCCACTCTTGTCGACTGTTGAGCCCTAACGACCTAACGAACTCTCTTGCCTCTTTAAAATCCATGTATTACCTGCTTTGATTACCGATTGAACTAGTTGCCAAGCCAGTCTTTCCAACCTGCCCAGCCTTTGTCTTTATACACTTGAGAAGGGTCAACGGGTACGTCGTGAGGCCTCACTGGCCTCTCGGGAAACTCTCCAGAGCAGTATCTTGCCCACTCGTTTTTGCTCTTTAACCCTAGACTCCGAGCAAATTCCCTGGCATCTTCAAAAGAACGAAATACCCTTTTAAAGCCAGCAATGGTGCCCGTTCCGAGCCAATCACCCCAACCAGCCCAGCCTTGGTCTTTGTATACCTCATTAGCCTCAATAGGTATGTCCTCGGGTTTTGGTGGTTTGTTAGAAAACCCTCCTGAGCAGTATTTTTTCCATTCACTCCTACTTTTTAACCCGAGGCTCCTAGAAAATGCCCTCGCATCATGAAAAGACCGCCATTCTCTTTTAGAACGAACAATTGTGCTGGTCCCGAGCCAATCACCCCAGCCAGCCCAGCCTTGGTCTTTATAGAATTGAGCCACGTTGACAGGAATGTCATCCGGTTTTGATGGCTTTTCCGGAAACTCTCCAGCACAGTATTTCTCCCATTCTGTCCTGCTCATCAACCCCAGACTCCCTGCAAATCCCTTGGCATCTTCAAAGGAACGAAATTGTTTATTTTGGTTTGCAACTGTGCCAGTCCCAAGCCAATCACCCCAGCCAGCCCAGCCTTGGTCCTTGTAAGGTCTCACAGGCTCAACCGGGATATCGTCCGGTTTTGATGGCTTTTCCGGAAACTCTCCAGCACAGTATTTCTTCCATTCGGTCCGGCTCATCAAATCAAGGCTCCGAGCAAATTCCCTGGCATCTTCAAAGGAACGAAATACCCTTTTAGAAACGGCAATTGTTCCAGTCCCCAGCCAATCACCCCAACCAGCCCAGCCTTGGTCCTTGTACACAATGCCAGGGGCTGCAGGTATATCCTCTGGCATTGGTGGCCTATCCGGAAACTTTCCTGCGCAGTATTTCATCCATTCGCTTAGGCTTTTCAATTCCAGACTGTGAACAAATTTTCTAGCTTCTCCAAAAGAACGATATTCTCTATTATAAGTAGCTATGGTTCCCGTTCCGAGCCAATCTCCCCAATTGACCCAACCTTTGCCTTTGTAGGCACCGTAGGGGTTAACCGGTATGTCCTCGGGTTTTGACGGTTTATCCGGAAATTTTCCAGTACAGTATTTCTTCCACTCGGTCCGGCTCTGTAACCCCAAACTCCTAGCGAATGCCCTTGCATCTTCAAACAAACGATATTCTCTCAGCAAGACAGAAATTGTCCCTGTTCCAAGCCAGTCGCCCATACCTGCCCACCCTTGGTTCTTGTAGGTTTCACCGGGGTTGGCGGGTACGTCGTTTGGCTTTGGTAGCTTTCCCGAAAGACCTTGATTACGGTATTTGCGCCAGAAAGTTCCGCTCTTTAACCCTAGGCTCCGAGCAAATTCTCTAGCATCTTTGAAAGGACGAAATTGTTTATTCTGGTTTGCAATTGTTCCAGTCCCCAGCCAATCGCCCCAGCCATCCCAGCCTTTGTCTTTGTAAGTTTGAGGAGGGTTCGCAGGAATATCCTCAGGTTTCGGTGGCTTGTCTGGAAGCTCTCCGTTGCTGTATTTTGCCCACTCGTCTTTGTTCCTCAAACACAGGCTTCGGGCAAATTCCCTAGCATCTTCGAAGGGACGATACTGTCTGTTAAATACAGCAATTGTGCCGGTCCCGAGCCAATCACCCCAACTCATCCACCCTTGATTTTTATATACCTGATCCGCACAAACAGGAATATCGCAAAATTCCTTTGTGTTATCGCTTAACCTTGCCCTACAGTATTCATTCCATTCATTCCGATTTCGAAGACCAAGGCCCCTAGCAAAATCTCTCGCATCGACAAACGGTCTCCATGCCAACATCTTCAAACGAGGCCACAACCTGAGTCTTATAGACTGTTTAAAATGTAGTTGGTCAATGTTTTGACCCTCTGGGACAACAACCTCAAAAGGTTCTAGACCAGGACGGGACGATTCTCCTTGAGAGGCACTTCTAAAATACTCAACAATTCTCTCATCATTGGAGGCTAGGGACCTCAGAATAAATAGTAGGTTTCCAAACCTTGAATCGTCTGGACTGACAAACATACTGTCATTTTCATCTAAAATTACCGGAACAATTATGAAACCGATTTTTTTTTGAGGTGAGGTTCTCAAGACCCTCCCAGTCGCCTGAACCACATCTATGACTGATTTTTTTGGATCGGCAAAAACAACACAATCTATTCCTGGTAAATCAATCCCCTCTGTAAGGCATCTGGCGTTAGTTACTAACGCCCTGTCGGAGTGAGCGAATTCACATAAAGTGTTACTACGCGTCGCTGTGGGAAAACTCCCACGAACATGAAGTGATTTCAAAAATCCAAATTGTGGAAAAGTGTCATTTAGACTGTTATTTATCTTCATAAAGCGCTCGGCTCTCATAACACTACTATGAAAGGATAAAGAATGGCGAATAGGGTATTTAAGCATTGCCTCTCTGAAGGCTATGGCAGTTGCTAAAGTTCTTGCTTCTTCTGGATTTTCGTTTTGCCCCTCAAAAAAGTCTAGGTAGTCATTTTTCTCAAAGTGCTTGGCCACATCTGATGTGGTGACTATAATAGTAATTACTTGGTAATGGCTCAGAATCGGCGGTTGACATTCCAGAGCTTCCTTGAAACTTAACAAATAAAACGTCTCTCCATAAATCTCTGGGTCCTCCATGCTTAAAATCTTTTCACTGTTACCGATGTAACGCCTTTCAGTAGCAGTCATGAAAAGTCGATGCTTGATTTTTACATTCTCATCGAAAAGCAAATGACTGAACAGACCATCTTTCTTGCCCGTTGTTTTATGAGCTTCGTCCATGATTCCTAAATCAAAACGAAAGTCGACTTCTCTGCAAGCTTCTGAAATTACTTTGCCGCTTTGATATGTTGTAATTACGAGTGTAGTCGTGTCAGAAGTCTTTTTAAGCCATTCAGCAATTTTATGAGAGTCAGTGTGGACCAGAATTCCTAAATCTTGAGTGAGAACGGTAGGATCATCAAATCCTATGTCTTTGACCGTGGGGTCACTACACACACAAAGCCAGTTTACGTCTTGCCCCTCAGCCTGAGATTCATTTGTCCATACCTCTAGAGATTGCCTAATCAATGCCAAACTAGGGACTGCCATAAGCACTGTTTTAGCGCCGAGATGCTGAGCCATCCAGTACGATGTTAGGCTCTTTCCTGTACCACACGGCATGATCAACTTTCCCCGGCTATTACCGTCTACAAGGAAATGGTTCTCAGCCCTCTCAATAGCGGTTTGTTGATGCGATCTAGGTTGATGACGATCCGGACGAACGATTTTATCATCCAAATAGCCGTGAAGCCTCTGGAAAAACTGTTGATCCAAGCTCCGCCAAACATCCCCACAACAAAGACTTAGTCCAGTGCCATAAAAATCTCTGAGTTTGTGGCTAAAGCGGTCGGCAGTGGTGCATACTAGGGCCAGTTCGAAATTCTTGCAGTTAATGAATGTGAGAGAAGTAAAGGTGTCTATGTGGTGTCTGGTCAGCGACTTTAGTTCATCTGACCGATATTTGCATTGTATGGCCCAAAAACCACCCTCTTTTGTCTCGGCTATAAGGTCAATTCCCTCATCGTTATCAGGTAGGTTGAGATGCTTTTTTAAATCATTTGGGACTTCTCTCAAATCCCAAACATTTTGGAGTTTTGATGCATACGTAGGGGATATCCGCAGATAATATTTCGTGAGAGCTTCGAAACAGTCGCCTTTTTCTTTCTTACTTAGCCCTTGAAGATGCTCGTTGAATTCTTTCCAAGAATTCGATTTCCTGATAATTTGGGTGGATAGCATGTTCATTCCGCGTGTAGTCTCTAAAGAGCCCAAGGTCTAAATGAAGCCAATGCTTGGTTTTCAAGAATATCTGCTATACGGAATTCTATATTTAACT
>JAMCYH010000127.1 GCA_023474025.1 Deltaproteobacteria bacterium | reverse complement strand
CTGATCGTTGGATACTGGGAATCCCATTTTGCTTCAAACTCAGTCAGGTTGGCTTCAGCCACTTCCTGGGTTTGCGCTCTATAAATGGCCTTGAGATCATTTGCCACCTTTTTTCGATCTTTCCAGGACCCGGAAAGGTACCCTAGCCCTTCAACTTGCTTGAGAAGACTCAAGCGATAGGAAGAAGATGGGATTTGGCTCAATATCTGGCGAACGTTCCTTTCCCAACTGGATAGCGATGGAGTCCTCGACTGGAGCGAGGCATTCATGGACCGGAGCTTCGCCCCGGCAAAAAAAGGGGCGCGGCCGTCGGGAAAACCAAAAGGGGCAAAGGAACGAAGTGGATGGTGGTGGTCGATGGTCAAGGTATTCCACTGGGAAGCCATATCGACTCTGCCTCGCCCGCGGAAGTAAGACTGGCCGAGAAGACCCTGGCTCAGATCAGAGTCCACAAGCGTGGTATAAGGGACGTCCAAAAACAAGGCCGGACAGAGTCATCGCGGACAAGGGATATGACAGTGTTCCTCTCAGGCAAAGGCTCAAAAAACAAGGGATAACTTTGTTGTCCCCGTATAGGAAAAATCGACAGAACAAAAGGAAACAGGACCGTCGAATGAAAGACAGATACGCCCGGAGATACAAAGTCGAAAGGACATTCGCTTCGTTCAGCTCCTTCCGACGTCTTGTGGTTAGATACGAACATAATGTCTGTGTATACACCGGATTCTTTCATATTGCCTGTTTCTTGATTACTATGAGGTGGCCTTGATTTTTGAAACCAGCTCAGCGTTATAAGTGTAAGCCGCTTGGGCACCCATGTGCTATAACAAGAGTATCCCAGACACAGATCAAAATGCCAATTGGCCGTCAGCACAATCTTTTCGAAATTCATGACCGTACAGCAAAGCTGTACAGAGATCGGTGATGCGTCGATTGCGCTGAAAGACAAATTGACCGGTAGGCATTTCGACCCAGGTTGAAGGTTGTGCATAAGGCATCTTCGAGATGCGCGACGGAGAAATCATCGATCCTGACATGATCCATTAGGAACCTTGTCGCCGAGTGATTTCACGGACGGGTGTGGTAAGTAGACTCTTGGTGCCAAGTACAAATTGAGAGTTATTTGTCGGCCAACTTTGGGGAAAGGTTCATGGAATGAACGAATCGTCAGCATTCCAGAGTTATGAACACCTGGAGAAAATCAAGAAAGACCTTTGGTCTGGAAAGCAGTACGGCAAAGCAGCCGTAATGATTGGAGCGGGATTCAGTCGGAATGCCGATCCAACCAAGGTTAACGCAAAAAAGTTCCCGAACTGGAAAGAATTGGCTGGTGCGATGTACGATGAACTTCATCCTTCGACAGGACCACGCGGCGACGTTAAACAACAAGAGAAGAAAAATTTAGCCATATCGAACCCTATAAAAGTGGCGTCGGAATACTGCAATTGTTTTGGGAGAAGGATGCTTGACGAACTTCTCTTGACCTCAATTCCTTACGATTCGTACCGCCCGGGAAATCTTCATGAGACGCTATTATCGCTCCCTTGGTCAGATATTTTCACGACGAATTACGATACGTTGCTGGAAGATACAAGATCGATTATCCCAGACAGAGATTACGACATAGTCTTGACGCCTGAGGATATATCCGGGAGCCAACGGCCCAGAATTGCCAAATTGCACGGGAGTTTTAGGTCTAATCGCCCTTTCATCGTAACCGAAGAAGATTACGAGACATATCCGGAGAAATTTGCTCTCTTCGTAAACCTCATTCGACAGTCACTCGTGGAGAATACTTTCTGTTTGATCGGTTTCTCCGGGGATGACCCTAACTTTTTGAGTTGGCTGAACTGGGTGCATGGCAATTTAAAAGACCATACGAGTCCCATGTACCTGTGTGGCGTGCTAAGCCTCTCTGGTTCGGAAAGCAAGTTGTTCGAGTACCCGAATGTCATCCCCATCGATCTTTCTCCAATTGTGCCGGAAGACAAGTTCCCCGACTCTGGTGAGAGAAACAAGAAAGCCCTTGAATGGTTCTTGAATCAATTGCAGTTGGGCGAACCGCCGAATGTGCTAAATTGGCCTAGAATGGCACGTCTACAATCAGTCAAAGATGGCGACAGCAACTCCCAAAACCTAACAACCGTCGGGATGGAGACCGATAATTTTGAGCTGATCGCACCGCGGCACCAGGTAGATGGAAAAGTTTTGAAACAACTGATGAACGTCTGGACGGAGCAAAGGTTAACTTATCCTGGCTGGCTTGTGTGTCCAAGGAAGAATCGCAATCTTCTGTTGTTCTACACCCGTGATTGGGTATCTAACATATTAACACATCTAGATTTGTTGTCGTATCCAGAAAACTTACTCTTGCTGCGAGAGTTGAACTGGCGCCTTGAAAAGGCGCTCGTACCGTTGCGAGGAATTGCCGATCAGTTAGTCTCTGTGGTCACCGCTTGCAATCCGTTCCCCGCGCTCGTCAAGATGGAGGAGTCGGCCCTTAACCCCCCAGACATCTTTAAGGGAATAGAGGGGCAGGAGGAAATCCGCGAAGCTTGGCTGGAACTGGTTTTCGCACTAATCAGAAATGCTAGAGAAGAGTTTTATCCGGACATTTTTAGTAGGTGGATGGATCTGATCAAAGACCTAGTTCAGAAATTGCCGAAATGGCAGCCAAGGTACTGGCATGAGGAATGTCTTTATTATTTGATTCGCCTTGACCAAAAGAGGGTCCTTGAAACGCTGAATGACTGGCCCACATCGTCCGATACTCCCATCTGGCAACTTAGACGAGCAGCCATCATGGCCGAGGTAGGGCAGGAGGAGAAAGCTGAAAAACTCGTTAAAAATGCCTTGGAGCAGATACGTCGATCGATAAACCCAGATGTAGATGACCATTCCATCCTTTCACAAGAAGGATGGGCTAGATTGCATGCCTCTCTATTGGCAATACAAAGACCATTTAGAAAAATCGGAGAAGAACTTGATTCACATCTCAGAAGGTTGACTGCGCTGAGCGCCTTTCACTGCAACCCCAAGGAAGAAATGGAATCAATGAGCGCAACTCTAGATAATGTTCCGCCGCTGCCCCCACCAAGAAGAGAGAAAAAGGTCCGAGATGGAAGAGAAACCGTTACTTACAGTATTTCTTCCATCTCCCTGTTTGCATTGCGTCTTCCTGGTTTCGCATACCTCCGCCAGTTTGAGGAGGGCGGGCTCCCAGTACGTTGGGGGTCTTTCGGAATCCAGAGCGGCACGGTCAACGCCTCTCGGTGGATCGACCCGGTCTCCCCAGTTTTGGCAATGAGCTACATGGTGCGTAACGGGAAAATGGACCCTGTAGACCAATGGCTTGACTTTGTCAAAGCTTCAGCACTCAACGATGACGAGGTTCATAAAGCGGCCGGCCTGTTGATGAACTCCTGTGAGCAGGCCTTGGCAGCACTAGGAAAAGATCCGCAACAGAATGCTCACATGGCTTTGGGGATCATAGTAACGGCCCCTAGACTGCTCGGAGAACTCTGTTTTCGTTTCAGTGCTACCCACAGCGAGCAGTTATTCAAATTAACAATGGAAATTTACAAATATTCTGTACTCCACGGCGGGTTTGGGCTCCAAGAGCGTGTAGAGTTCCTCGTCAAAAAATTAGTTGAGGCCATGACCCAAAAAGAGATCTTGGCTAGGATGCCCATGCTGATCGCTCTGCCCATTTCCGAAAATCCAAACTTTCGGATCGCCTCCCCATGGTGGTGGAACGAGCCTTTCAACAGCATAGCATGCAGGTTTTCTTCCGGGCTTCCTCGTGAATCAGATCGCTCCGAGTGGGAGCAGGCGATATCAAATTTGATCGAAACCATCGAACAGGGTTCCAACTCTGCTCGGACAAAAGCTGCGATTCGACTTGAAGTTCTGGACCGCATCGGTGGGCTCACTCCTGAACAACACGAAGCCTTTTGTAAGGCCTTGTGGTCACAAACAGATTTCGATTCAGGTCTACCCTCCAACTTCCTGTTTCCGAATAATCGTTTTCTCGCGCTCCCCGAACTAACGACGGGGGAGGCAAAGCGGGCATTTAAACAGTGGATACTTAGACAGAAGTTCCCGCGAATACTTCCGAATGCAGACGCGTCGAGGACAGCGGACTCATTGCTGAACAGAATAAATGTCGACAGGAACAGCATAGTCGATCAGATTTTAGGAGCTACGGTGGACCAGGTAATCGGGCGAGAGAAGCCCAACGATAAGCAATTGGACTGGACCGCTGAAGAAGCAGCAAAAATTCTTTGCAGAGCCGAGGAATGGTGGCAGGATAATAAGCAGGATCTGGAAGATTTATCGGACTTGAATGACCCATTGACGGGAGACCAGTTCCGGAACCAATTATCGAAGCTTGCTCCTCTCCTGGGGAAAATCGTCCTCCCTCGACTGTCGAAGACGGACCAGGTTTCAAGGGAACAGGCGTTGAAATTACTGATTGAAATGGAGCAAGAAGGCTTTTCCATCTCACATGCAGCGCCTATGACTTTGTTAGTTGATTCCGACAAGGATGACACTGTTATTCAGAGACTCAGGTGTGGGCTAGTGTCTTCTGATGCGGAAGAAGTTGTTGCTTGCATCAACGGCTGTGTTTTGTGGTTTTTTCACGCACTTGACAATACCTTGCCCCCGTTGCCTAATGAGCTATTGAATGATTTGGTATACATCGTAGTGGGACGACGCCGGCATGGTTTGGATGTTGCCATGGGGAAACTGTCAGAAGTTCTACAACGACGACCTGACCAAATCAGTGAGGAGCAACTCCGAGCATTGTGTATCGGCTTGGGCTATCTCATCAAGGAAACAGCGCTTCCTGATCCGGCAAATCCGTATATTGATCTTGATGCTGATCCAACAATTCCATTATACGACCGTCGCTTTTACCGAGAAAAGGCAGCAGTGTTAGCCTACAAGATTCATGGCAGCCTTTACGACAGGGGACTAACCATCCCTCGGATACTGTTGGATTGGAAGAAGATTTGCCAAGAAGATAAGTTTCCAGAGGTCCGGCGGTCATGGCCTTCAGAGTTGTAATTGTTAAGAGACATCCTGATTTTTGCCTCTCTAAATTCCTTAACTTTGAATGAATCATCTCAAGTGTTGTGACTTGGTATTTGCGGCATTTTTGGCACCGCAGGATCTCGCTGCCACCATAATTGTACAAAATCGTGGGCTAATCTAATTGTACTCGTAGGGGAAGTCTTGCGATATCTATTTCTGAAGTTACGAGGCAAGTTTGATCCGAGAAAAGAGCGTATCAGATATCAGGATTACAGGCTCGATCTAAAATTGGCAAAAGTGAAACGGTGTCTGTGAATCGCACATATTATGATCGGGATTATCTTTTTATATTCACTCCTTTATTTCGATCAAACCTTGATTAAGATCTTCCAGGAGAGCTTCAAGAATACCCTTTGCCGCTAATATGCAAGCGTCAACCAAGGAAGGGTCCATATCCAACCCAAGCGCCGAGTCTAACTCTTTCACAACATGGTGTTCATTCCCTTATATTTGATTAGGAGGTTTTTTGCCTGCGTTCTCCATTTGAAATAGGCTTGAAGGTTTACCCTGGTCGCGGATTCACTGGTGGGAAACCTATGTAGCAGTTCTCCAAGCCTGTATTAAAGGTTTTTATTGCCACCGGCTTTTTGACTTGTCATTATTAACCTCTGCGGATGGCAGTACCTCCTGAGTACTCGCTGGTTTTGAATCCAACCAAATTCTGACCGTGCGGAGAATGTTAGTTTCTTCGCCCTCAGACACGAAAAAGATCGTCTTATGAATGTCGACAAATTGCGCTTCAAGTTCTCGTCGCGTCCATTCAGAAGTGTCGGAATCAACGATGATAATCAAAAGGAAGTCGTGGTCTTCTCCTTGCGATTCCTTCAGAAATGTAATCCACTCATTCCAGGACTTTTCATCCATCCAGTCCTTGTGCACGATCCCCACCTTGTAAGGCACGGCAATGACGTCGGGTGAATTTGGACCTCCGATCCAGAGATTCATATCGTTATGTTCGCAAAAACGCGTGAGCTTTAGGGCGAGGTAGATGTCCGGGGAAAGTAAAAAGATGGTATGTTCAAAAGAAGCCGGTTTCGGAGCCAATTTTCTCAGAACTACGTGGCCCCAGGTTATGATATCGGTGTCTGTATTAGGGAAAATCCCCTATCACTTCAATATCCAAAAGCCTTTTTATATGAGGAACTGACGAACCGTCTCCAATATAATACAGGGCCCAAACCAAATGCTGCCGAACCAATGCCGAACAATCGAACATGTGAACGTGGATCTTTTCCAAAACATCGCGAGTAAATAGATGCCTCTCTGATTGTGCTGAATCATAGATCATCGCACTAGCTGTATAGCGTTTGTCCAGATTGTCTTCATTCAGCGGGTGTTCCTCCGGATATTTTCCCTTTGACCGGGATTCAGAACGAACATCTGGCCATCGGGGTAATTTGCCGGACCTGTCCGCCTCTGCATAATCAACAATTGACATAAACCTGCAACTCAATGCTTCAAGTTGTTCTTCTAATGACATGTTAGACCTCTTATAATCCTTGGCTTACGGTTAATTAAAGTTTTCCGAACCGGGCCAGTTTCTTGATCCTGATTCCCCCTAGCAATGAAGGTTGAACTGCTGATCACCTAATTTTTCAGGAGCAACACCTGTGCCCTCTTGATATATTCTCGCTAGTAATCAAGGTTAAAAACCAATATTTGTTTTACCTACGTGAAGATCCTTGAGCCTGGCTTCATCAGCTAAGGCCGACACTAGGGTTTTATGAGTAACGTCTTTTTTGTTTTTGAACGCGAACCTGTCCCTGACCACCTTGAAATCACCTGGAGTAAGCCCACTCAAACCTCTCAACGCTTGAGTTGTAGATGCGTCGAGAGATCTACGGATCAGCGGCGCTATGAGTTTCTCGTAGAAGATCACGTTTCCGTCTGGCTTCAAGTACCCAAATTCAATTTTATGATTGAATCTCCTCAAACTGGCGCTATCCATGTCCTTCAACCTGTTGGTGGTGAATATCTGGATACCCTGGAAAGACTCCTATAATGGACCCCAAAAACTGGACAGGAGATTAAGGTGGAAAAGCCTACCTTGGAGATGTAGAAAGAACGCTTATCATAGGGAGGCTTGGATTGAATTTCATGAGAAAGAGTTATGACGCCAGTTTCAAGGCTCGTATTGCTTTGGAGGCTATCAAGGGAGACAAGA
>JAMCYH010000264.1:6436-7296 GCA_023474025.1 Deltaproteobacteria bacterium | reverse complement strand
CGGGCGGACGATTTAATTCCCGTGGCGCCAGGACTCCGATCTGGTTATATCCGGGAGTGATCGCTATTGTGCATATGCCAACCGCCATAAGACCCAGGGTAAGAATCAGCCCCTTGCGCCTGCCATGCCGATCTATATATGCCCCCAGCACGAGCGCCCCAACCGGGCGCATTAAAAACCCCACACCGAACGTTACGAACGAGGCCATTAGCGATGCGAACTCGCTGAATGAGGGGAAAAAGACCTGGCCGATGTATTTTGCGTAATAGCTATAGACTATGAAATCATACATTTCGAGAAAGTTGCCGGTCGCCACCCGTATTACGGTCTTGATACGCTCTTTTCTCTGCCCATTGTCCGCCATGTGCCCCTCTAGTGGACGACCGTTGTCGCCTCGATTGAAATGACAAAGTTTCTTTTCAATTGGCCTGCGTTACTCAAAATGTGGTCTCAGTGAGACTGGGAGGAAAGTTGTATGCCGATGCGGTAGCACTGGCGGAAAATGATCCAAAGGTTAAGAATTTCAATCGTCTAATATATATAACACCTTGGAA
The DNA here is from genome assembly GCA_023474025.1 of Deltaproteobacteria bacterium. Taxonomy (GTDB): domain Bacteria; phylum Desulfobacterota; class Desulfomonilia; order Desulfomonilales; family Desulfomonilaceae; genus CAJBEZ01. The sequence continues at coordinate 6,742 of JAMCYH010000264.1, read as the reverse complement.
CCGTAGCCTCTTTTGCGACGCCAAAATGTACGGAAAGTAACATTAGCGGTAATCATGGGCATTAATGCCCAACTTAGCCATCTGGCGCATTAGCGAGAACCTGGATATGCCCAATAACTTAGCCGCTGGCTGGACTTTACCTTTTGTCTTACGAAGAGCGTTCTCGATGTAGTTCATCTCAAGGTCCTTCGAGACATCTGGAAGTGTGCGCAGACCAACAGATGGGCTAACGTTCTGTACCCTCCCGGAATGCATATTGATCAAATCTTTAAGTGATTGGAACAATGTGCGGTACCTGTTTTCACA
>JAMCYH010000264.1:0-6426 GCA_023474025.1 Deltaproteobacteria bacterium | reverse complement strand
CATCTTCGACGCGTATCAAGCCTCTAACTTCGGTCCAGAGATGTTTTCCGCTTGTGGTTACGACCTCGGCTTCTAGCTTGAATGGTTCATTATGTTCCAAGGCTTTAAGCAAAGCCTCCTTAAGGATGGACCTATAAGGCTGGGTATAGAACCTTAACCCATCTTCCATGCGCGGCTTGTAATCAAGAGGGGCTTCTATAATATTATAAACGCCCTCCGTCCATTTCACACTGTCAGTTAAAGGGTTTACCTTCCATCCACCTATTCGGGCTATTTTTTCTGTCTGTCGCAGAAACTGACTGCTTTCCAGTAACGACCGATCCAACCTTTTACGCTCCATGAGTTCTCTCTTCAATTGTTCATTGGTCTCATGCAACTCGGCGGTACGCTCGAAGACTTTCGTTTCAAGCTCTGCCTTGGCCTGCAGGAGCGCCTGTTCGGCGATCTTGCGTTCGGTGATATCCCGGAAACATACAACCGCTCTCTCTTCGTCATGAGAATGTTTGAAAATAGTGGATGTCACTTCAACAGGAATGGGAGTCCCGCTCTTATGTAAGAAATTGAGTTCACATTTTACCTTGAAGTCGCGTTTTCTAATTTCTAAAGCAGCGGGTAGTCTGACATCAGTCATGTCGACTATTCCGTCTCGTCCTAACTCGCAAATTTCCTCCTCTGTTCGACCAAGAATTCTACAAGCTGTTGGATTAGCCATAAATGTTCTTCCATCCGGCACAGTGAAAAAAAGCCCGTCCATAGAGTTTTCAAATAGGGACCGAAACTTTGCTTCACTAACTTGCAGCTCCCGCTGCGCCTTTTTAATATCGGTTATGTCCGCAATTAATTTGACAAGCCCTTTGACCTCGCCGTCGGCTCCCCTATGGGGTATTATATTTACAGAGATATCCCGGGTAACCCCATCTCCAAATTTGATGGTCACCTCGGTTTTTACTTCCTGGCCACTCATAGCGGCTTTGAGATAGGCCCTGGCTACATTGTATTGCTCCCCCATCAGCTCCTGAACGGTTAGGCCGGTGATATGCTCCTCGGATCTGTTCCACCATTTTTGATAGGTCTTATTACTAAAAAGGTAGCGTTCGTTGGAATCTACATAATCTATACCGACAGGAAGATTGTCGATGATAAGCCTTAGCATTTGCCGACTCTCACGTAATGCAAGTATCCGTTCTTCCACCATTTTCTCTAGGTTATCGATATACTGCTGAAGTCTTCTCTCAATCTGCTTCCGAGCCGTGATGTCCAATCCCATTGAGAGCGCATATGGTTCGCCGTCTATTTCAATGACCTCTCGTGACACTAAAAGTATTCGCTTTTCACGTTTTCGGTTATGTATGACAACTTCTTCATTTCGCACTGAGCCATTTACTTTCACTTTTGCCCTGATTTTGTTCCATGTTTCCTCATCGTGGATTCCCATCTCTGTAGTCATATGTCCAATCGTCTCTTCACGAGAGTAACCCATAATTTCGGTCCAAGCGTCATTGACTTCCAGAACCCTGTTGGTGTCCAGGTGAATAATAGAGAGAAAAGCTGGATTGTTTTTGAAAGCCCTTGCGAACAGATCCTCGTTCTCTCTAAGCGTGTCCTCCGCGTGCTTACGTTCGGTGATCTCTGTTAGTAACCTCTCATTTGTGATCGCCAAATCTGCGGTCCGTTGACGCACTTTCAGATCGAGGTTATTCCTGGCTTCTTCCAAGGTCTCTTTTACACGTGACAGTTCAGCGACGTTCGATTCCAACTGGCTCCTCAGTCGACGATTTTCCATAGCTACCTGAGCGGAGTACGATAGCTCTTGACCCAGGAGAAGAACGACGACGACTTCGTTATTGTACCGATTAACTCCATAAATAGTTGATCCAAATTCTCCGAAAGAATAAAACCCTACAACAGGAACATCTGGGATGGCAGCCTTCATTCGAACTATTTCTTCAGGACTGTTTTCTTTTAAAATTCGGGAACGAAGGGCGCAGGAACAGGTGAACACTACGGCCGGATTGGTGATGTTGGCTCGTAGCGTCGCTCTGAGCAGGGCTTCCCGGCCAGCGTTCAGCATCTCTTCCTTGTCTGGTTCCATGATTGTCAGGATGGTATCTGTCTGAATCGGTTGAGCAAGCCTTACGCCTCTTTTGGGCGTGAAGTAGCTAGGCGCATTTATTGAGTATTGTCCATGAGTGTCCGACATTCCCAAGGGTTTTCCTACGCTAAGGGTTAGGTGGTTAGTCTGAAGAGATGGCAAGGTTGCTCCAAACATCTCGGCATAGACTTCGTCTGCCGGCCGACCATTGAGTTCGAGGATTTCATGCTTGTGCGCACGCGTGACGATAGCCTCAGTGGGACCTGGCTTAAAGCCATGAGCCATTCCTATACCGAACTTCAGACTGGTACGGAATACCGCCACCACAAGGCCATCTGGGCAGGGAATGTCCCCAAAAAGAACGTAATTTGCCTCCATAGCCCAATCATCAGCAGCGCAACCTCCAAATATAGGCAAACGCCCGGCTGAGAGTTTCTTTAGTTCCTCGACTATCTCGTGGCCGCGAGAGGCAGTGTGTCGGGTATTTCCCGGAGCAAAGACTATTGCAAACGCTGACTCGCCCCCTTGAGCCATCTCATTCCAGATACCATTGTCCTTTGGAGAGAAGTAGGGGAGTAGCGAGGGGTATTCCACAATTTCACGCACAGCCCTGCGCCAATCTTTCGAGACTTTATGTCCAACCCCTGATTGAACGCTTAAATATGGTGAAGCCAGAGCTACAACCACAACACTTTTATCGTGGGAACCGTTACAAATCTCACCTGCGGTAGTGGTTCCAATTATCGGAACATCGCCTACAACACTGCGGATGCCAGAGAGCGTCTCCTGAAGATCGTACCTTACCGACGCAAAAACCAGCACCGCTGAAACAGAACGGCAGGTAATGCGTGTAAGCGCCTGTCGAGCCGCATTTGCGCCAGTAACGAACGAATTCTCTATTTCTTCGGCGTATCCGTGTCCGACTTCAATAATGGGTTGACCTTTGCGCTTCATATATCAACGATCTCCTTAGTGTCATATTCAGGGTAGATCGAACTCCTCCTGACCACAGATTCTGCACTCGTTGTAAGTCGACCAATTCATGTACATGCTGTTCCTGAGGCTTGCCTGTACCAAGAATCACGACAAAAGTTATAAACAAACCAGATTAAATTAGCCAAGCTAATATTATTTTTTTGTGGACACATAATCAAACCGATCGGGTTTCGGTCTTCTGAGGCTGAAAGCCTCGGACCATAAGTGAGAGTCATTCTCCAGACGCATTCTACTGCGTACCGGATGTGAAATACGGTGAAGAGATTATGGTTTGGGTCAAGCTAAAACCTGGTTCCACCGTACGCTCTGAAGAGTTGCGTGGTTTTTGCAAAGGCAAAATCGCTCATTATAAAATCCCTCGTTATTTCAAAGGCGTCGATGAGTTTCCGATGACGGTGACCGGCAAAATTCAGAAGTACCTAATGAGCGAAGAATCGATCAAGGAATTGGAGATCGAGAAAACAGCTCAAATAAAAACGGCTTAGGGAAATTCCGGCCGGTATTGGTTCAAATGCAAATTTAAGCCAGGTTTGTGAACGCCACAACCAGGAGGCGCCGTTAGATCGTTTCAACTGACGCCTCTTGTGTCAAATCTCTTCTTAAATGGGTTTTCATACTCCCCTAATCTTGAATGCGGCTCAATTGATCTTTAAACGATCCCAGTGGTGGCGCTCCCACAATCCTGTGCGCTTCGTTGATGATAAACGTGGGGACTGCCGAGATCCCGTATCTAGCGGCTTGCTTCATGCCTTCTTCCAGCCTGGTCTCGTAACGCCCGTCATTCAGACAACGCTTCAATTCCTCAGGATCAAGTCCTACTTCTCCGGCTATCTTGAGGAGAATTTTCGTGTCGCCAATGTCCAGGACATCGGTGAAGTATGCGTGGAACACCTGCTCATGAAATAAATCGAATTTCCCCTTGTCCCGTGCGTATTCACTGGCTTCGAGAGCTGGTTTGGAGTTGGATAGAAAGGTCCGCTCACCGAATCGACACCCGAAAGGCTCCCCCGATTTGTTGAGACCTAAGTAACGCTCTTTGAACATTACACCGGGGAACAGTTCCGTATACGGAATTCCTTCCGGTGGTGTCCATGGTCGTAACTGAAATGGGACCCACGTTTCTTCGATCGGGAAATCCTTCTTCAATTCTTCGACAAGACCCTTGCCGATATAGCAGTAAGGTCAGACATAATCCGAAAAAATTTTCATGTGAATGGTCATTACTTTTGTATCCTTTCAAATTCTTCCAGGGGAGGCCCTGGCTTGGAGTAGTTATTTCAAAGATCTTCCGGGTTGAAGCCCATTGAGACTATCGTTTCCAAGTCAGATGGTTGTTTCCGGTTCTTTAAGTATTGAGCTAGTCTGATTCTAACTTCGGAAGCCTTATATTGCCACAAATCGCTCTTGGCTGAGATGGATGTGGGTTTGATTTCGACAACTACACAGGCCCGGAAAGCTTTCATTTCTTCAGTTACCTGATCATGATCCGAATGATGTTCATGTTTGCTGACAAGGGCGTTCAGGTATTGGACCTTTAGGCTGTCATCCAAAACAAGACTTGCTTTGCCCCGAACAATTACGGAATGATATAATTGATGAAGTTGGCAGATCCTGCGATCGGGATCAAAACCTGAGTCAAGATAAGCAAGGGGAATGTCAACCTCAAAGCAGACATTTGGGTTTCGAGAGAGGTTGTCGAGCTTTTCTCCCTCTGGCGCCGAATGAAAATAGATGTTCCCGCGATGAAACACAAAATTAACCGGTGTAATGTACGGATATCCGTCTGACCCAAGAGTGGCGATCCGTCCGATAGTGGTCGAGTCCAGAATGCATTCTATTGCTTTACGATCCGTTATTTCACATTTTTTGCGCCTCATGGACCTCGGTCCTTTCTCAGGTTTTACTTTTTAATAGTGAAACTGTTTGATAGCATGATAGTTCATTGATTCATAAGAATCTTTTGCAAAGGGTATTTTTGGCTTTTGTCATACCGGAAGAAACTATCTTATATTTGAACTCCTCGGTATCGCAAGGAATTGTGAACTGCAATGCTTCGACTATTTGGAGGAACACTGACCTACATGTTTTTCAGACTAATTCCCGTAGTAATTGCTTCTCTCCTCCTGAGCGCTCATTTTCTCCGAGGAGGAAGCCTTTTGTTAATGCTATTATGCGTTTTCTTACCTCTGTTGTTGTTGATCAGAAAACGATGGAGTTTGATTGTATTACAAATGTCAGCTTATGCGGCCGCGATGGTCTGGTTTTATACAGCCATTTCCATAATCCAGGAGCGGATAATCATGGGCAGGTCGTGGACCACAGCGGCAATTATTCTTGGTTCTGTGGCGTTGTTCTCCATTTTTGCGGGGTTCCTGTTGAACTCACGTGCCGTGAAAGAAAGGTATCCATCCTGATAGCTCGAAATGAATCCCAAAAGTTTACTGCAGTGCGAGTGGGTAAGGATATTTGAAACGTCAGTGGATTCCATGGCCTTTTTCCTTTTTGTTAGAAATTAAGGACATTCTTCCAGCGATAACCCCTAGTAAGACTGTATCGGCAAGGGTTCCAGAATTGTTGTTGTCCTTTCTGCAAGGTGGCGGGCCGTTTGCGCTTTTTCGCTGCGCCACTCATGACTGTAGTTCTAATGAGTGGCAGAAGAAGTGACCTCTCAAGCTGAACAGGATCTTCTAGTTCATGTATGAGCCACCGTTCACATTGATCGTTTGCCCGGTGATATAGCCATTTCCGGCAAGCATGATTGCCGCGTCAGCTACTTCTTCAGCAATACCCAAACGTCCAATCGGGATGAGTTCAAGTTTTGCCTTAAGGATGCCCGTAATCATGTCTGTCTCAATGAGCGCCGGAGCAATGGCGTTTACGGTAATCCCTTCCTTTGCCAATATGGCGGCGTAGAAATGGGTCAACCCAAGGACACCAGCCTTGGACGCGGCATAATGTGGGCCGACCACGCCACCGGTTTGAGCGGCAATCGAAGAAAGATTGATGATGCGTCCCCATCTCTGAATTCGCATGGTCGGCAGCGCTGCCTGAATCATCAGGAACTGGGATTTCAGATTACATTTAAGGGTTTCATCCCAGATCTGCTCAGTGAGTTGTTCAAGAGGCTCATGCTTTGCGATACCTGCGTTATTTACGAGGATGCTGACGGGGCCAAGGTCCTTCTGTACGGTTTCCATCATGCGGGAGACCTCGTCAGCCGATGAAACATCCGCCTCGACCAGGGCGCTGCGTTGCCCCATAGCCTCAAGCTGTGATCGCACGCCTTCGGCTTCCTCTCGTCGGGTTCGAAAGTTCACTGCGACGTGCACTCCATTCCT
>JAMCYH010000187.1:2494-7377 GCA_023474025.1 Deltaproteobacteria bacterium | reverse complement strand
AATCTTGTCTACCCCTAGTTCTCTTTGTAACGCCGATGTGAAACCTGGATTATACGCCACTCCACCTATCATTACGATATCAGGATTTGCACCGATCCGTCTTAACATGGAGACGATTCTGCTCGCGATTGCGTCATGAATCGCCCTGCTTATGTCTTTTTTCTCAGTCTTGGCATGGATTAATCCCACCACCTCTGACTCTGCAAAGATCGTACATTGAGAATTCATCGGAATAGGGTTGTCCGATGAGAGAGCTAGACGGCCCATCTCAGTCAATGGTGTTTCCAGAGCCCTACCCATTGCTTCTATAAACGCGCCGGCCCCTGCTGCGCATTTTTCGTTGATGGCAAAGTCTATGACGTTACCGTTTTCGTCAAATTTGGTAGCCCTTGACTCTTCAGCTCCGACGTCGATAACCGTCCTGCTGTTAGGAAAGAAGTAACTGGCAGCAGCAGCCATTGCCCTAATATCATAAACCATTACATCTGCCTGGTGAATTGATTTCGCTCCTGATCCGGAGCCACCGATGTGCGCAACATCTTTTGACTCTATACCGGCCTCCCTGATGGCCATCTCAAACGATGCATTTACAGCCTCCGCCTGGTCAAAACCAGTTAAGACGAGACCTTTACCTATAATTTTACCATCCTTTAAAATGACAGCTTTTGTACTTTTTGCTCCACAGTCGATTCCTGCGGTTATCATCTTTAAAACCTCCTTGAATTTCGACAGCCAGCCAACATGATTCGCGTCTCGATGTTTTTGTGATTTAGATTTTCTTAGTCCCAGACTTTCGAGGAATCCGTCGATCCTATTTTCCGTTGCCTTTTCGATGAATTCCTTTTTATCGCACATGTCGCATTCATAAATCATGACTTTGTGACTGAGTTTTAAAAGACCCGGTCGATTCTCTGCAATTCCTAAGTTTAGTCCTTCACATCCACCCTTGTAATTCAGGATCACGCCGTCGCCCCCAAGCGCTTAGCCATCGATGCCATCATTTTTGTTTTGAATTCGGGGTAATAAAGAGGCCGGTATTCAGGTGAGCCGAATAACATGATGACATTTTTGTTGCGAACCATACTGTTAATCGTCTTTAGCCATGGGCTATCGCCCATTTCATAGATTATTTTAACAGCCTTTGGAAATCTGGTTGTAAACTTGCAACATTTTGGTGTTGGATTTAATATTAGCCCAATCATAAGGGAGGTTGACGTTCGCATGGAAGAAGAAATTCTGGCCAATCCCATTATAAGCGCAGAATTCAGGACTTATGAGGAGCTAGCTTCCGATTACGCCGGGCATGAACTTGATTATCTGGATCTAGTCACCAAAGAGCCCATTTCAATGGATTCGGCTACCCTGGCATTCTCTTTGAGCGGTTTTATGCGGTTGTCCACCACGCTTATGGAAAAGCTTTTGGGGTCGTTGAATGAAGACGAGACACCCGACCTCAAAGAGATACTTGAAAACAAGGGAATTGATTTGGACAAATCTCAGGCCCAAAAACTCAGGAATATCATTTTTGCTTTTCGGGATTGTGAAGATGAAGAAACCAGGGGAATCCTCGTAAGGGCCTTTCAGATCATGACGATTTCCAGACAACGTCGCCGGGTTATTTTGAACCTTGGAGAATCTTACAAGGAGCCGGAAGAAGGGTGGCTGGAAGAAGATTTTGGAGGCGATGATAGTCTTTTAGAAACCGTTAGATCGGTGGAAGATCCTCGATGGAACGAACAGGAGGATTAGGAGTTTCATGCAACTGGAAAATTATTTAACCCCGATTTCGGAACAAGGCCACAGGGTCTTGGATCTAATGAAAGTCGATCACAAACAGGCTTCGGAACTGCTCAAAAGCTTACCACGGCAAGAACAGGTTAACCTCGTTTCGAGTGAAGCTCTGATCGATCCTTTAAACGCACAGGAACTCGTGTTTCTTCTTGGTGACGACGAGGGCGAGAAATTGGTAGATGAATTGGGGGACAGGACTCTCTTTCGGTTGATGAAGTCGCAGTGTTCGACACATATTGGTATCCTTTCACTTGTGAATCCTGACCGTGTGCAATCAGTCCTGGATCTGGATTCTGAGCTGTTTTCGACAAAAGGAGAGACAGATCCTCAGACAGCATATCATTGGCTGGTAAGTTTTTTGGAAGAAGATGAAGAAACGTTTGCCAACGTCTTGAGACGTCTGGATATCAAGCTTGTGGCATCAGCCTTTCAGGATAAAATTATCCGTCCCGGGTCTCAGATACTTGCTGCGGTACCCGAAGAAGAATCGACTGACTCTTTTCCCGCCGATTTCTTAATTAAGCTGGATAGAGGTGAACTGAAGCCCGACGACATAGAAGTAACCGATGAAGAGACTCTTGACGTCCTCAAAAAGATTCATCTTCTGGACGAAATTTATTTTATCGAATTAGTTTCACTAATGCTCCGTGAAGAAGATCTCAAGACTCGAACAGCGGAAGAGGCCTTATCACGTATAAGCGACAAAGTGGGCGATATGAAGGAGGCTGTTCAGGAGGCTGAAGACATGTTTGTGCCACTGGATGAGTAACTATCCGGCCAGGACCATAACTGGAGATATCAAAAAAATGGCGGCTTATTTGCCGCCATTTCTGGTTAGTTCTTGGGGGTGGCTTTTGAACCGGGACTCACCGCCGGCTCGGTACTTTTGGGCGTATCATTGGGCGCCAGGATTTGAACATTCATCTTTTTCCGTAGAGAATCCGCAATCTTCTCGTATTGCTGCTGTTGACTCTGATATTTTAGCTGCTCGATAATGTAGTCCTTTACTTGATCAAATGAAGCTTCTTCCGCGGGTTTTTTGTCTTCCAAATACAGTATGTGGTAACCGAATTTACTCTTAACCGGTCCATCGATTTGGCCCTTATTCATTTTAAAAGCCACGACTTCAATTTCAGGAACTAGACTGCCCTTCGGCATCCAACCTAAATCGCCACCATTCGCCTTACTGGGACAAATTGACACTTTGGCTGCCAAGTCAGCGAATTTTTCGCCCTTTTTGAGCCTGGCCAGGATATCCTTTGCGTCTTTTTCGTTTTCCACCAAAATATGATGAAGCTTTATGCTCTCAGGAGTTTCAAACTCGGCTTTGTTTTGTTCAAAATATTTTTTTGCGTCGGCCTCAGTTGGGCTAGGGACATCCTTTGTCATTTTATCGAGTAGCAGACGCGCCAGCAAGTCATTCTTTGTAAAAGTCAGTAATTGTTGAGCTTCCTGGGACTTGTCCAAACCCTGTTTTTCAGCTTCCGCGGCTAGGACATAGATATTTACTATATAATCCAGAGTTTGTTTCCTGCCCTCACATAGAGGGGTTTGATAATAATACCTGAATTTTTCAGGCACGGCGTTGGCCATCTGTTTCAGGTCACTTTCAGTAATCGTCTTTGAGCCTATCTTGGCCAAGACTTGATCACTGGGCGGTGTTTTTGTTTCTTGCGCAAAAGGGCTTGACGCGCAAACAAAAGCGCACAGAAGAAAACAAAGCGCTATAAATGAAAATATTCTTAAAACTGGCACTTTTCTACTCCCTTTCTAATAGCACATATCGTTATTTATCTTAACATCTTGTGGTAATTAGCTATTATCCATTATGACGCGTTATAGCACACGAATTTTCTTCAGTCAAACCATGTTAGCCAGATTGGTGAAATTTTCCTATTTTATTTAAATATGGTATATGTATTTTTTATTTCTTGCAAAGATCGAACTCTCATGACGGCGAAATGGGAGATCGTCAGGAAGATTATATTTATATTGCTATACTGATATATAAAATACTTGTATCTGTATGCGCGAGTAGTTAATATATGCGAAACGTTCCAATAGCGTTGTTCATGTTCTGTTGAGTCGTTTTGTGGCAAGCGCATTAGAGGGTTTTGTAATATTGAAATTCATTGTTAACCAAAAATCGACACTCCAGTATGTGATTTTGCTGGTCGCTTTTTTGTTTGTATCGTCCTGTGGTGGCCAGTCAGGTCGCTTTGTATCTACCGTACCACCTGCCCCCCCGACTTCGTTGAGCTTCAAGACAACTGATCAGGGATTGCTTGTATCGTGGCGCCCGGTTCCTGAAGCGTTGAAATATACCTTGTTCTGGGGACCTGAAAAGTCGGAATTTAGGAGACTCGTAGAGAGCAAATCACCTGCGGTATTGATAAAAGGTATACCAAACGGTGTGTTAAACTACTTTGCCGTCACTTCGTCTTCCGCGCATGTGGAAAGCCAGTTTTCACATGAATTGCCTTTCATTTATGACACGGACCCTAAAAACGCGCCGGTCCATTTGCAAAAAGCGCAACAATTGGCGCACAATGGCAACTTACGCGAAGCCCTTGTCCACATAAGCGCTGCCATCAACCTAGACTCCAGTAATCCTGTGTATTATCGCGAGAGAGCCAAACTCCGAGATCAGTTGGGTTTGACTAAAGCAGCCAAAAATGATCTGGAAATTGCGGAAAAACTTTATATGAAAAAGCGTCTAACCCTCAAACAAGCCCAAGTAGACTCACCAGAAAACGATTGAATTGTTCCATCTCTTCATAGTAGCAACTCCGCAACACTTTATAATGGAGGGCTTTTCCGGTTTTGTTAAAAGTCTGCTTGAAATCCAAGTCGAATACTGCGATTACTGGAAAGCTAACATTTTCTTGATAGACCTTATGCTGTTTGAGGTCTTATAAAATTTGGGGACTTTCAAAGTGCATGACCGCTAAGGACAACTTTAAACCTTTAAGATAAACCATGGAAAGTTTTCTACTTCGTCTTCCGCGCATGTGGAAAGCCAGTTTTCACATGAATTGCCTTTCATTTATGACACGGACCCTAAAAACGCGCCGGTCCATTTGCAAAAAGCG
>JAMCYH010000187.1:0-2484 GCA_023474025.1 Deltaproteobacteria bacterium | reverse complement strand
CTTGAAATCCAAGTCGAATACTGCGATTACTGGAAAGCTAACATTTTCTTGATAGACCTTATGCTGTTTGAGGTCTTATAAAATTTGGGGACTTTCAAAGTGAGGCCATAAGATTTGCCGATGTGGTTGTTTGTAATTATTGCCGCTCTACTATTGATAATGATTCTGGAAATAGCTCGTTTGATGCCACTACTACTGCGAGAACTCAAGCTTCAATCCGATTTCGTGCTACCCAGTGAAACATCCGCCGGTCAAATCACGAACAGGTTGAGCATCATAATTCCCGCCAAAGACGAAGAGACTTCTATTATTGCCTCAGTAGAATCTATTCTGGCTTCATCTTACAAGAACCTTGAAATAATTCTCATAGATGATAGAAGTCAGGATGGAACGTGGGAATTGATGGAACGCCTCCGGAGAAAAGACGGGCGTGTCAGAACCGTTAAAATTGATACGCTGCCTGCTGGCTGGACTGGGAAAACTCATGCCATGTTTGTGGGAGCTGGTTTAGCTTCAGGTGACATTTTGCTTTTTACCGACGCCGATGTGTTTTTCTCTTCCGACCTGGTGGCTAGGTCAATGAGTTACTTTGTTTCGAATCATTTAGACATGTTGAGTCTGATCCCTGGATTTAAGCACTGGGGATTCCTGGAAAAATCTATTTATCCACATTTGGCGCTTGGCATCTCTTTTTTTTGTCCCATCGGCCAAGTAAACAACCCTGGCGCAGAGGCGGCGGTTTCTTCCGGTTGCTTCATCATGATGTCCGAAAAGGCTTATAAAAAGGTTGGAACATGGGGTTCTCTCAGGGACCAACTCACTGAGGATATCGCGATGTCAAGGGCTGTGAAAACCTTGGGCATGAAGTTGCATGTCGGTCGTTCGGACCTCGTCAAAACAAAACCTTTTGACAACGTTTCCGAATTGATCAGATTTTGGACACGAACATTCTACGGTGGGTTAGAGAACAGGACAGTCAAAATAATTCGGCTGTGGCTTAATTATTCGCCTCTTTTGATCCCGTTCCTCTTGCTGATATATTTTGCGGCAAAACTGGCAGCAAACGTTGATATTTCAACACCGGAGTCAATACTCCTGTTCATGAGTATAATGGCCATTCTGGTTATTGAGATTCCCTTTGGAATTTTCCTGAAACATTATCATGGCAGTTGGTCTTATACTCTTTTGTCACCCTTAGGGATATTTGCCGGGTCCTGGATTGCAACCAGGGTTTTCTTCACAAAAACGCTTGACAAGGGAATAGAATGGAGAGGCTCCATTTATAAATAAGTAACCTTTAGAAAAACTTGACCCTTTAAACTTTTTGCTGGTATCATCGAGCGCTGTTTGGACCAGTCCCTTGGCAAAGGAGACATACTAGATGAGAAAAAGATGTTTTCGGTTAAGCAAATTATGCGCCATTGTGGCAGCCGTGTTAATTTTCCTGATTCCGGTATCGGCTTTCGCCGCTGATTTCAAGACTTTTTCAAGCGACGAATATGGTTTTTCGATGAAATACCCGGCCACATGGATCAAGATTGATAAGCCACAAGGGAATTACTATGTGGTATTTCAGGACCCAAATTTGACCGATAATTTCAGGGCAAAAATTCATGTAGCCGCGCACAAGCCCGTTAACGACCCCTTAAATGTTTTTCTCCAGGAACTGCGAAATGGTATATCTGACCTTCAGAAAGGCACGGGTTCAGCCAAAGAAAAACAGGACGTTAGGATACTCGACGAGGGCGAATTTAAATGTGAAGTCCCCGACGCATATTATTTTTTCATCCAGGCTTATGAAAACACTCCTAAAACATGGATGGATATCATCATAGTTTTCTACAAGGTTGACCAAACCTTGGTAAGAATTTCCTGTTTGGCTCCATCCAAAAGCATGGAAAAATTTCACGAACTGTTCAACGAAGTGCTGACTTCGGTTCATTTCAATACGGCAGCCCCTGCATCAAATCAAGGAGCGACACAAAGCGTAGCCCCCCAGACTGGTTCACCTGCGCCCCAGGTTCATCCGACCGCTCCCGCTCCCGTTTCTACGGCTCCACAGTCAGTTGCGCCAACGCCTCAGCAACAAGGCGTTCAGCAGCCTCCGACTGTTAGGCCGAATTCTACTCCGGCCCCTGCCGCTCCGGCTCAAAGACCCGGTCCCAGAGGACCGGCACGTGAATCGGACCGACCGGCTACCGGTATAGTCAACTGACAATAACATTGCGGGACAAGGACTCTTCATGTAAGGCTTTAATTTTATGCGACTAAAAAGATTCCTTAAAGTTTTTGGAAGACATGAGGGTTTTAAGAAACTTCTTAAGGAGCTTTCCGGCACCAGACCAAGACTGATTGATACTGACGTGGTGAGGGATCGAGCTCTTGATCTTGCCCAAAAGCACGACCCCAAAGGGGATCGTTACGAGCTGGGCAAGGCGCTTTCCGAATTAAGCGTATCTTTCGACGAGAACGATTTTCACAATA
>JAMCYH010000345.1 GCA_023474025.1 Deltaproteobacteria bacterium | reverse complement strand
TTTTGTAAGTTACAACGCCAATCAATGCAGCTAGAAAAATCCATTTCCAGCCTTTTCGAAGGACACGATTGAAAATGGGGTTCACCTACTCACCTCGCCAGAATTTTCTCCATGTGGGGAAATCTCAAAAACTTATACCAGTCTTCCGATGGTTTCTCGCGATTAATTCGGCGCATGCCTTGGGCTGTCGGCCAAACTTGAAAGGTAAAGGAAAGCCATTGGGTTTCGCGGTAAAAAGAGAAAACCCTTGACTGCGCCTATCGATCGTCATAATATGTGTAACACGTTTTTAATTATAAACGTGTTAGTTGATATTAGCTAGAACTTTTTATGGAGGCGAAACATGAAAAATGGAAGCTAGCGTCAAAAATATTTTTTTCGCCTTTCTCAAGATGGGGACGTTCGCTTTTGGAGGAGTTTATTCCATGATAGCCTTCTTCGAAAGGGAACTTGTGCTCAAACGAAAGTGGCTCAGTCATGACGAGTTTGCTGAAAGTGTTGTCGTAGGTCAGTTGACGCCGGGCCCACCCATAATCAACTCAGGCATATTCATAGGTTATTTGCTGAGGGGAATTAGGGGGGCCTTAGCTACTGTTGCAGGACAGGTGCTACCATCTTTTTTAATGATCTTGATACTTGCCTACGTCTACATAAAATATAGTGATATTCCAATAATGCGGTCTATGCTCAAGGGGGTAGGCGCTGCTGTAGTGGGGCTTGTCGTATCGGTTGTTTTCCGTATGGGTAAGAGGTCTCTAAAGGACTATAAGAGCGTTTCTTTTGCTCTCGTGACGTTCATCTGCCTTGCGGTTTTTAAGCTAAATCCAATAGCTTTGATTATTGCCGCGGGTGTTGGAGGGCTGATAGTCTATCGCGGGGGTGCGCCGAAATGGCACTAGTCATATTCCTATGGACGCTGTTCTATATAAATCTTTTCACGATAGGGGGAGGATTTGTGATGCTTCCACTCCTTCAGAGTGAAATTGTTGATCATTATCACTGGTTAACAAACAAGGAATTCATAGACAGTATCGCTATAGGGCAACTCACTCCAGGGCCTCTTACTATAATGAACAGTTTCATTGGGTACAAAATTTTTGGATTCGTAGGAGCTGTAGGCGCAGTTGTAAGCACATACTTGCCCTCAATTCTAGTTGTGACAATTGTTAGCCGCTATTATCTGAGATTTAAGAATTGGTGGATTGTCAATTCAAGCTTTAGCGGAATAAGACCTGCCGTGATAGGTCTTCTTGCCGCAGTCGCGATAACATTAGGCAGGGAATCCATCATAGATTTTCCAACCGGCGCGATAGCGATAGGCAGTTTTGGATTAATCGCTTTTACAAAATTAGATCCGACCTTTGTAATAATAGGGGCTGGTCTGATTGGCGCATTATTTTATTAATTCAATGTCAGGGTCGTCCGACGATCAAACTGAAAAAAGTCCACCCTACTTGTCTTCACAATAATCCCCCTTATATCGAAGTGTTTAACGTGGATCTCAAGAAGACGAGAATTAATCCATCGACTATTTAAACTGCAATACACGGATTCCGTCCTCTTCAAAGACTGGAGGAAAAGACTTTCTGTCAAGGGCTGCAAAATGGTTTCTGGAATTTGCCAAATACCATATAAATCCATTGAATGGTTCAAAGTAAGGGTCTGTTCTCTTTAATCGTTCTGGTTCAAAATCCTTCAAACGAACTACAAGATAATCAATGTGGTTAGCTTTACAGAAACTTCTGATTTCCTCTGGGTCAGACGAATAATAAGCCTTAAAAAAATCAAAGGTCCTTTTCTTGACCTCGCTCCAAAAAGGCTCAACCCAAGTATGAGACAGCTTATAGGTTACAAATGCCCGTCGTTTCCCAAAAGTCATCACATCATCCATAGTTTCAGGCCAGCCTGCAATCAAAACGTTTTTAGGAGTAGTTCCAATGAATTTATACAAATTGAAGCCGCTAGAATAATCGAAAATCTCAATATGTCTACCCTTAAAGCAGGCGAATACTAACAATGCTATGAGTACAATGTATAATCGCAACCTGTTTAGATTCATCTTTTCGAAAAGAATTCTCAATGCAACGGCAAAACCGATACAATAAACTAGGTTGAGAGTATAGTTTATATACCGCCTGGGCACGAAAAGTCTTACCAAAAACAATCTGGCGATTACATAGAGTAACAAGGAGGCAAAGATAAGAATTAACAATCCTTGTAAGCTTTTCCATTTTATTACAGGTTGATAATTCAACGTGGCGTAACCGAAAACACCAATCACGACGAGAACCATGAACCAACCCGCAACTGGTCCCCAATACGGAAATGAGAGGTTAAATATCCAAGGTCTTATGAGTTCGTAGAAAAATGATGGGTCAGGATACAGTTGATACCTTCCCAATTCGGAGTATTCACTTCTCCCTATCATTTCCCTCCAGCTTATGAGATGGCCTGTGTTGGACTGATACCAAATAACACTGGCCATGGTGAACAAGACACCGCCGATTACCGGGATATTCAATACAAGAAGTTCCCTCAGAATTCCAAGCGCCGTTTTTTGAGTTTGCATTCCAGAATTTGCAGATTCAGGGAAATTGCCAAAATCAGGAAAAATTTTTGTGAGAAGAGCAGGACCAAATTTTGTCAGCATTATTAAACTGTGTGTACACAGACACAATAGGAAAACGTAGGGATTAAAAAATGACTGTAAAAAAATGACCAGTCCGGACAGAAACAATCTTTCCTGAGAAACAAGCAGCAAGTACAGAATCATCAGAGGAAAAACAAAACTACGCGATAGCCCTCCACTCATCTGATATTGAAAGCCAGTAAACAGGAAATAGACAACAACGAGGAGAAAAGCTGTTAGGTTATCACCAAACGCCCGTCCCCATTCGAACCAGAGTACGGCAGTAACCACGAACAGTATAAATGTCAAAATGTTCGAAAAAAGGAGAGGATCAAACTTGAGAGAAGCCAACCTGTAAAGCGCTTTAACGCCTACTGGGACATAGGTTTGGGCATAATTCGTCAAAAAGTCATTCTGAAACAATTGCGGATCGCGCCATCGCTCCATCCAGAAGATTTGTTGCCGAACATCATCATTGATAAGATATTTGCTTGAAAATATGTCAAAATTGCCTACGTAAAAAACAGTCGAAGCAATTGCAATGATCAAAAGCAAAAATGCAATCGTTTTATAAGAATTACCCAAATTATAAATTAACCTCGAATTATCAGATCAAGATCTTCCAATGAAGGTAAAGCAGGAAATTGAGGCGTAACTCTAATTCCATAGCCATACATACCAGTTTCAGTCAAAGGGATTTTACCTTTAAATTTGAATGCTCCATTTCCTGAAGCCGGATCGTTCACCGGATAAAGCCTTGTTAGTTTCCTGAGCTTGAAATTTTCCCACAAGTCAATCGGCCCATAAGCCAGTTCCACATTTAACTCATCTGGAGCATGTCCTGCAGTATCTATCTTTACCTGAAATTCGACCGTCTTCCCTTTCAATCTGTCGGTGTCATTTGAAACATAGATGTCCATTATCGAGATCTTATCCCAATCGTCAGTTATTCTCTTTTTCCAGGCAACTAAATCTTTTAATAAGCCGTAATTTGACTCGGAAAGTTTCTTAAAATTCGTAGCGCACGGAACGTACGAAGATTCCACATAGTCAGTGACCATTCGATGCGAATTGAAAACAGGGCATATGGAACTTAGAGATCTTTTAACAGCGCGAATCCACTCACGTGGAATGTCATCTATTCCGCGTTCGTAAAACAAAGGAGTAACACTATGTTCAAGCAGGTTATAAAGTTCTTTACTTTCTATATCATCCTGATAATCAAGGTTCACATATTCTTCCCCCGATCCGATGGCCCATCCGTTATCCCCCAAATAGCCCTCATCCCACCAACCATCAAGCACACTCAAAGTCAAAGCGCCATTTGCGGCTGCCTTCATTCCGGATGTTCCACAAGCTTCGAGAGGGCGCCTGGGATTATTCAACCATACATCCGCGCCTTGAACCATATAGCGAGCGACATTAATGTCGTAATCTTCGATAAAGACTACCCGGCCTCTAAATGGTTCAGCCTTTATAGTTTGAAGAATGTCCTGAATTATTTTTTTACCACCGTTATCCGCGGGATGGGCCTTGCCTGCAAAAATAAGCTGAACCGTTTTGCCTGTTCTATTGAGTATATCTGCTAACCTTTCCAAATCTCGAAAAATTAGACTAGCGCGTTTGTAAGTGGCGAAACGTCGGGCGAAACAAATGGTTAGAGCATCTGTGCTCAGAATATTGTACGCTTCTTCGACTTCGAGTGATGTCCCCCCTCTTGATTTTAGCTGTTCAATCAACTTTCTGCGCGCAAAATAGATCAGCCTGTTTCTACAGCGTTCATGAGTCCTCCACAGTTCAGTGTCGGGTATGTACTGAATGCGCTGCCAAATTTTTTCATTATCAGGATCTTCAGTCCAACCTGGCCCAAGATACCGATCATATAACCGCAAGAGATCCCTGGATATATAAGAAGGAATGTGAACTCCGTTGGTAATATAACCAATCGGGACATCTTCCTTGTCCACATTCGGCCAGACGTCTTTCCACATGTCCCGGGCGACTCGACCATGTAACCGACTTAGAATGTTGGCCTTTGAAGTGAGTCTTAACCCAAGGACAGGCATCCAAAATGACTCATTCCTATCTTCAGGATGCTTTCTGCCTATTGCGAGAAATTCTTCGAAGTTTATACCGACCTTTTCAACAGGATTTCGGAAGTACTTTTCCATCAAACCTCTATCGAAAACATCATTCCCGGCTGGAACCGGAGTATGCACGGTAAGAATGCTCTGACTTACAACTATTTGTTGAGCCTCATCCAGCGATAAACCCTCTTCTTCAACGAAATAACGAATACGTTCCAAAAGAGTAAAGGCTGCGTGGCCCTCATTTAGATGGAAAGCCGAAGGTCTGATCCCAAGAGCTTGCATAGCTCTGGCGCCTCCAACCCCTAACAATATCTCCTGCCTGATACGCATCTCCGTATCTCCACCATACAATTGAGCTGTAATAGTCCTAAAAAACGGCGAATTTTCGGGAATATCAGTATCAAGAAGATACAATGGAACGCGGCCAACATTCACTTTGAGAACTCTGAAATAGAGTATTTCCCCAGCCAGAGTAACGTTAAGGATTAACGGATTACCAAAGGAGTCAAATTGCTTCTCAAGAGGTAAAGTGTCGAACTGGGTTTTAGGATAAATTTCTTGTTGCCAACCATCAGGGGAAAGACGTTGTTTAAAGTATCCTTCCTGATACATGAGTCCGACTCCTACCAATGGCAGGTTCAAGTCGCTAGCGGACTTAAGATGGTCTCCCGCAAGCAAACCAAGGCCACCCGAATATATGGGTAACGACTCAGTCAATCCAAATTCCAGAGAAAAATAGGCGATGACAAAATCAATGGGGCGCGCTAGCCGATAGGCATACTTCTTTGCGCGTTTCAGATAAGAACGGAATCGTTGGCACACTTTTTCGGAGTGAGCAAGATATCCCTCATCTTCGCGAATTTCTTTTAAACGTTGCCTTGATAAACGTATCAATGACCAAAGTGGGTTGTGGCCACCTTCTCTCCATAGCCTCTCATCCAAATGGTCGAACAGTTCTACAGCGTCCAGGTTCCACGAAAACCACAAGTTATTGGCAATTTCTCGCAAGTTTTCGAGGTCTCCCTCCATGGGAGGGACGACCACGTACTTTCGTAAGATCATTCGACGTCCTCTTTTTGAAATTATTATGCCATTGCTGGTCAACCAACCGGAATTTGAAACTACGCCGGGTTCAAAAATTTCATATTTACGGTGAAGAAGATAACACGATGGCGCATGAATCCAAATATCAAAACCTGACGCGTTAAGACATGCCTGAAATAACAAGGTTCTTGACGCGAAAGCCGTACAGTCGACAAACATATCCTGGATACTTTCCAATTTTAAGTATCGCAAAAAAGTTGACTGAAAAGCTTTGTATAGGTAAGCATAATAATCAAGGAATGACAAAATCTTAAAACGCGGTAATTCTTGTCAAGACATTGACGCGTAGATCATCAATTTTTGTCGTCAACAAAAGGTAAAATCGAGCGGCATCTGTTTGAATGGTTACAAAACTCAGGGATTTAAAAAATAATATCCCAGAAAAAGGGGACTATCAAAATGGCCGGTTCTGAAATCCTTCAAGACAAACTGATTCTTGCAGTCGATGACGAAGAGGATGTCCTTGACATCATCGAAGAAGAACTCTCTGAATCAGCAAACGTTACGTTGCATCGGGCTACAAGTTTTGAGAAAGCCCAGCAATATCTGGTATCTTACACGTATGATCTCGTAGTACTTGATATCATGGGAGTTAGGGGATTTGAACTTCTTCAAATTGCTACAAACGCGGGATTTCCCACAGTAATGTTAACCGCCCACGCGTTTACTCCGGACGCTCTAAAGAAATCTATCGAATTAGGGGCGCGCGCCTACCTGCCAAAAGAAAAACTCGGGTCTTTGGTGCCATTTCTCGAAGATGTCTTAAAAATGAACTACACATCTACCTGGAAAAAGGCTCTTGATCAAGTAGGCCATTTGTTTAACAAAAAGTTTGGATCAGATTGGAGAAAGTCTGAACAAGAATTCTGGGAAGAGTTTGAAAAGAAGACTACCGTGGACGAAGGCGCAATATTGAAATGAACCAGATTCTCCTGAGGGTTATGTCTACTGAGGATTCAGAAAATTGATTATATAATTCTCTGACGAAATTAGAGAGTTTCTTCATACGATCATTGATTTAAACTTTCTCCCGGGAGGATATGTTGATGCTAATCTGATGTTAGACATCAGAATGATGAGCTTTAGTCTTACTAATATCTTTCAAGATTCCCACTTTTATTGCGTGCTCTATAAATTTCTTCGAGGCCACATTATTCGTAATGAGTCATATTTGGAAACAAATTCCCAGAGTAGCTCCAAAAAGTTGTTTGACACATGAATCAATTTAAGGTTTTGATTATAAGATAATTTGCGGGTTTAACCAGGAGATATTCCATGAAAGAAGTTGTTATTGTTTCGGGTTGCAGGACCGCTATAGGGACCTTTGGTGGTACTCTGCGAGACATACACGCGTCCAGTATTATGGCCGTCCCCATGAAAGCGGCTATTGAAAGAGCTGGAATTACAAGCGATGTCATTGATGATGTGCGGTTCGGTTGCTGCCTAAACCCTACGGATGCCATGAATACTTTCCAATTTTAAGTATCGCAAAAAAGTTGACTGAAAAGCTTTGTATAGGTAAGCATAATAATCAAGGAATGACAAAATCTTAAAACGCGGTAATTCTTGTCAAGA
>JAMCYH010000327.1 GCA_023474025.1 Deltaproteobacteria bacterium | reverse complement strand
TCAATTGGGTACCCGTCAGGCCCAATTTTTCACGCAAAAGATATAACAGCGTCCAGTGTTCCTCTATTGCAATGCATATTGGATTGCCGTTTAAAATAAATTTAATCTCTCTAGACATATTAAGCCTCCAAATTTGGCTAAACCGGCCAGCGTCCTGTCATTTTGCCTTAAGCTGGTTAATTCTCTGTAAACACGTCAGACCCATACGTTGCACTGAAACTGCGACCATTTCACGCCGATACCAGGCCAGGCCGCGAATACTGTCTCGCACGCGTGATTCTTCCGCAGCCAGCTTCCCGGCTTCATTCAGGGTGTCCTCATTAATTTCTTTTCCGACCAGGTACCGCTCGGCGCCTTGTGATTTAATCGGTGTAGGCGCGGCTACTCCCAGGGCGATCCGGGCCCTGACGCAACGGTTTGAATCCTCCTCAAGGGTGATTAGGACACCCACTCCGATTAGAGGAAGTTCCATCGCCGCTCGACGACCAAATTTCTGGTAAGCTCCCCCGGTCCGTGGTGGTTGTTTCGGCACAACGATTTCGGTAAGGATTTCTCCGTTCATCAGAACTGTCTGGCCTGGGCCTTCGAAAAAATGAATGAGGTCTACGGAGTGTTCTCCTGCGCTCCCATAGATATTTACGTAGGCGTCAAGAGCGATCAATGGAATAGCTCCATCAGCGGATGGGACGGCGTTTACAAGGTTACCGCCTATTGTGGCCACGTTGCGGACCTGCGTAGAGCCAATCCGCTGCACAGCGTCATGGATGATGGGATATTGCAGTTTTATCAGGGGAGACATTTCCAATGTGCGGTGGGTAACCAATCCCCCTACATGCAGCGTCCCTGTTTCCGGATTGATCCTGATTTCGGAATTTCTACCGACGTGGGTCAGAGATATCAGGTAATCAGGTGAAACTTTACCGGATTTGATTTTTACCATTACGTCGGTCCCGCCGGCGACATACATGGCTGAATCACCGTGAGACTGGTACAATGAGACCGCTTCATCAAGGGACTTGGGGATAAGGTATTTAAATTTTTTCATCGTTGCCTCGCCTTGGTGGTTTTAAACCAGTGACAACATGTATGTTCCATGGGCTAACCAGACCCGGGATTATTTATGACATACGGTTATCAAAAACACGTTTTGACTTTCTTTCTGATCTCGGCAGTGAACCGTAACTTGTGGCTTCTACGTTGCAGCTTACAAGCAGGCTTTTCTTTATCAGAGTTGACACTTTGCCTTCAATTTCACTATGGTTGACCTTTTCCAGGCCTTCTCGGCTTTCGACGCGCAGCGTCATGTAATCCCGGCCATCGTCGCCATGCCCCAGAATTATCTGATATTCCGAACCTATTTCATCAATTGTTGAAAGCGCCGAATCGATTTGGCCCGGATAAATATTGACCGCACGGAAAATAATCATGTCATCCGAGCGCCCAAGGATACGATCGTGCATCGGCATAATATTTCCACACGAGCATGAATGTTCAATGAGGCGAGTAAGATCTCGTGTTCGGTATCGAATTAGCGGGACAGCCTCCTTTTTCAGGGTGGTGACGACCATTTCGCCTATTTCACCAGGGGCCACAGGTTTCAAAGTATCAGGGTCCAGGACCTCCAGGATGTAGTAATCAGCCCAGTAGTGAATTCCTTCATGTCTCGGACAGTCTATTCCTGTTCCAGGACCGTACAATTCGGTCATCCCTACGATATCGAATAATTCTTCCAACCCGATTAAATCACAAATATGCTGGCGCATTGCTTCGCTGCTACGTTCAGACCCGAAAATCATTTTTTTAAGGGCTATTTTATCCCTGATTCCGCGGCGTTTGATTTCTTCCGCCATTAGAAGCCCCATGGAAGCGGTGCAACACAACACTGTAGGTTGAAGATCAATCAGGAATTCGCATTGCAGATCAATATTGCCCGGTCCGAGAGGCACGGCCATGGCCCCAAAAAGTTCGCAACCTAGCTGAAATCCGACGCCGGCGGTCCAAACACCATAACCTACGGCAATCTGCACCCGGTCCATCACGGAAAGTCCCGCCATTTCATAGCACCTGGCGAAACAGGTTGCCCAGTCATCGATATCTTTTTGTGTATAGGCGAGGATCTTGCGTTTGCCGGTAGTTCCGGAGGATGCGTGAATACGGGCTACATCTGACATCGGTACAGAAAGGAGGGGAAAAGGGTACCCTGATTTCAGATCGTTTACAGTCGTGAATGGTAGCTTCTGAATGTCGTCCAGAGATTGAATATTTTCAGGCTTTATCCCCACTTCTTCCATTGCGCGTCTATAATGTTCTGAACGTGTGTAGGCGTGTCGGACCGTCCATTTGAGACCTTCCAGTTGATGGTTCTTCAATTCTGAAATATTTGAATAAGATGGCATAAAGGTTTTTGACATCAATAGTTACCTCGGAAGAATTGAATCTTCAGATCTTACACTCACCTGGAAAACGCCTTCATCGAATCAGGAACGCATGCGCTGGCGATAAGCGACGGTAGCGGCTTCATTCACCTCAAGACTATTGGGCGTAATAATTACGCCGTAATCCTCATAAGCCTTTTCAATGCTTACGTAGCCATTTTTGACGTCCTGGACGACATCCTCAGGGTCACGATCAAAAGGACTGCCATAACCACCACCACCCGCGCTATGGAACTCCACGTAGTCACCAGGGTCGGCAAAAGTAAGCCCACTGGGGTCCGCCAGCTCCCCGTTCCTTATGAAAAGGGCTTTGGATCCGTGACCTCCTTCAAAAAGGCCCTCTGGAGGATATCGAAAACGGCCTGCCTGGACAGCGATGGTAACAGGATGGAGAGGGGACAACTTGTCATCCGGCACGTGGATAACCATTTTTCTACCTAGCCCTCCCCGTTTTTTCCCTGGGCCGCCTGAATCTGGCAGAAGCGATCGTTCAACAACCATTAGAGGAGTGTCGCTTTCGAGTATTTCAACAGGGGTATTAGCGCCATTTGCTGGAAAAATTGCGCAGTGATGGCCATCCATGGACTTGCCAGCCCCCATTCCTCCTCCACGTATGATCATCGTATGCCACGGGTTTCCTTCTCGATCCCGACCATAAAAAATGTTGGTTTGCGCCGGGGTTCCTCCGGAGCCGGCAATTATACGGTCAGGAACAGCTGGAGCAAGAGCGCGAAAAACCATTTCGGTCATGAAATGGCCAACCTGCATCCTGGCCGCTACAGCCGCAGGGAAACTGCAATTAACGACACAACCATCAGGAGCCACCATTTGAATTGGCCGAGTGGCGCCTTCGTTGATGGGGATGTCAGGGTCAAAAGAGCTCTTTAGTGCCATAAATACATAAGCGTAGGTGAAGTTGTATACAACATTCACTCCCCAATTGACCTGATCAGAAGTCCCGTCAAAATCAACCAGAATGTCACGATCTTTGACATCGACCGTAAGATTTATTTTGATATCTTCACGGCTACCAGCGCCTTCTATTAGCCCCTGATAACGATATTGGCCATTCGGTATATTCTCGATGGCCATTCGCATGCTGGTCTCAGTGCGGCAAATGATGTCTTCAGCAAGATCGTTCAAATCATCGAGTCCTTCATCAGACAGCATTTCAACGACTTTTTGAGCGCAAACATGATTGGACGCAACCTGGGACCTAATGTCACCAATAACCTGCTCTGGTGTGCGGACGTTCCAGCGAATCATGTTTAATACGGATTCATTGAGCGACCCTGCCTCATAAAGCTTTAGAGGTGGGATAAAAAGACCTTCTTCGTAAACCTCCCTGTTATCGGAAGCTACCCGCCCACCGATATCGGAGTGGTGAAAAACGCAGGCGGTGAAGGCGACTATACGCCCTTTGTAAAATACCGGGCTCAATACGCAGACATCATTCAAATGCCCTGCCAGAAGCCATGGATCATTGACAATAATGACATCCCCTGGTTGATACTCAGAGTACGGAAAAGAATGGATGATTTTCTTCACCCCAATTGCCATGGCTCCCGCCATCCCTGGAGTACAAAGGGTGCCTTGCACAAGCTCTCTTCCCTGACTGTCGGTAAACATGCACGTGTAATCGTGCGCATCTCGCAACAAGCTCGAAAACGCCGTTCGAGCCACTGAGGCGTCAGCTTCATCCACAATGGAAATTAACCGCCGCCAAAAAATCTCAAGGGTGATTGGGTCGAACTTTTGCCGCATGCTTGTCTCTCCGCACAGAATTGTTTTCAATGAGGCGCTTTAAATTTGATCCACACGAAACCGTAATCATCTATCTCAGCGTTTGCGTCTTCCCCAACCACTATTGTTGATTCTCTCTCTTCAATGATGGCCGGGCCATTGATGGAGGCTCCTGGAAATAGCTTTAATCTATCTACGACTGTAAAAGGAATGAACTTCTTATGTATTAAAGAATATGCCTCACGTGTTCCTTTAATACAGTCACGCAGTTTTCCCACGCTGGTAGTTATGCGAGGAGTTTGGAAAGGACGTTGCGGAAGGCTGGCACGCATCCTGAAAGAGATTAATTCCACCCGAGTATCCGGGTAAGTACGGCCATAAAGTCGTTCATAGGCCTGGTCAAAGAGACTGCGAATTTCATGTCTTTGCCATTCACCGAAGGCTTTGTTGGTAATAGGTAAATTCGTTTCAGCTCCCTGCCCAACAAAGCGCATATCTATGGAACGGCTGAATATTATACCTTCGACGGCGCCACTTTGTTGCAAGATCGCCGAAGATTCCTTTTCCAGGTCTTCAAAAAGCTTTTCGATGCTGTTGAAGTCAGCTTCGTCCAGTACAACCCTGTGGCTTCGCACCAAATCAAAGGCCACAGGAGCTGTGAAAAAACCTAAAGCCGAGCCAACACCAGCCAAAGGTGGAACGATTATTCGAGGCGCTCCTATCTTACGAGCCAATCCGTAGGCGTGGACAGGTCCAGCCCCGCCAAAGGCGGTTATTGTTATGCTGTTGGGATTGCCACCTTTTTCAGCTATATGGGTTTTTGCGGCCGCCGCCATGGTTTCGTTGATCAAATCATGAATACCGAACGCCGCTTCGATCAACGTTGTGTTCAGTGGCTTGGCTACTTCCTCATCAATCGCTTTACGAGCCGCATTCAAATCAAGGGGCATGGAACCGCCCAGAAAGTAGTTCGGGTCCAAATAACCGAGCGTTAGGTCAGCGTCTGTAACGGTAGGTTTTTTGCCACCCAGACCGTAGCATGCTGGTCCAGGATCAGCTCCGGCGCTTTCAGGTCCCTCTTGCAACAGACCCATTCTATTAACACGCGCCAGGCTGCCACCTCCTGCTCCGATTTCCATCAAATCAACAACTGGCACCTGAATAGGTAAACCACTGCCCTTTTTGAACCGCTGGACACGACCAACTTCAAAGGTCGAGACCAAACCTGCCTCGCCTTTTTGAATAAGACACGACTTGGCGGTAGTTCCCCCCATGTCAAAACAAAAAATGTCTTTGATCCCAAACATGCGACCATAGTGTTGAGAGGCAATAACCGCCGCAGTAGGGCCTGATTCGATAATTCTCACCGGGAATTCTCCGGCCGTAGACGCTGTGGTAATACCGCCACTGGAAAGCATTATAAAGAGTTTGCCATTGAAGCCCAGCGATTGGAGACGGCTGGAAAGTTTGTGCAGGTACTTTACTGTAATGGGTTTTACGTAGGCATTGGTAACAGTAGTAGAAGTCCGTTCATACTCCCTAATTTGAGGTAGGACTTCGTAAGATGCGGATACGGATAAATCCGGAGCAAATTCTTCAACCAGCTTTTTGACCCGTGCTTCGTGTTCCGGATTCTCGTATGAATTTATCAGACATATTGCTACTGACTCTACGCCAGCATCAAGCAGTAATCGCATCACATGTTTGACTTCATCATCATTTAGAGGTCGTAGGACACGGCCGTCGCTGGTAATCCGTTCATCGATTTCAGTCCGTAGCGCACGAGGAACAAGCGCTTTAGGGTATTCAGAGAAAATATCGTAGGCGTCATAGCGAATTTCACGCCCCAGTTCCAGCACGTCCCTGAATCCTTTGGTAGTTATTAACCCAGTCCGGGCTCCTTTTCTCTCGATGATTGCATTGATAACTAATGTGGTTCCATGGATGACTTCAGCCAAATCCGATATGAATCCCGGAGATTGCGTTTCCAAAGCTTTCATACCGGTTTCAACAGCATCTGATGGATCAGAAGGAGTGGTCAGACATTTGTAGATGGAAAAGGCCCCTGTTTCATCGTTTACAAGCACGAAGTCTGTAAATGTTCCACCAATATCACAACCCATTCGAAATACTTTGTTTAGCATATGATCTCCGATGCTGCCCCAAGCTCAACAGATTGCGAGCCAGATATGAAAGTATTCGCTTTTGCCTCCTGATCTGGAATCACCATGGGAGTCAAATTAGAATAAGCAAGGCTCATCCCACTCTCCGAAAACATCCCGGAACACTCCAGACATTTCCCCGACTGTGGCGTAAGATCGGCAACAATCCACGAGAGCAGGCATAACATTGTTTTGAGATTTGGCGGCATTTTCCAGCGCTTTTAATGACCGGTTAACTTCCCGGTTATCACGGGTTCGTCTTAAGGTCTTAAGTCTGGAAATTTGTGTTCCAACCCAGGAATCATCGTATTCATGCAAATCAACATCGGGTTGTTCACCCTCGGTGTATTTGTTAACGCCTACTTTAATGATTTCTCCATTTTGCAGGCTTTTTTCGAATTCATAAGCCTGTTTGGCCACCTCACGCTGAATGAAGCCGGAGGAAATAGCGTGCACCATCCCACCCATTTTTTGCACACGCGTCATTTCATTCTTAATCTTGTCCTCCATCTCTTTAGTGATGGTTTCGACAAAGTATGACCCTGCAAGTGGGTCAACGGTGTCTCGCAACCCGACTTCTTCCATCAGGATCTCAAGAGTGCGCAGTGACAATATCGCTGCCCTGGGTGTGGGTATTGTGAAGGCTTCGTCAAAAGAACACAACGCCGTGGTTTGAGCGCCGCTGAGGGCAGCGGCCAAGCCGTAGTATGCCCCACGGATTATATTGTTTTCCGGCTGTTCCTTGGTCAGGCCACTGCCACCACCTCCAAATAGGCCACGTAGAAAAAGGTTTTTCTTTTCTTTAACTTTATATTCTTCTTTGAGCAGTTTTGCCCAAAGCTTTCGAGCGGCTCTGAATTTCGCGATTTGTTCCCACAAGTTGCCAAACACATTAAGGTTGAAAGAAAAACGGCCAACAAATTCATCGGGCGCCAAACCACGTTCTACTAGATTGTCAATATAGCTTTTAGCTATCTCAAAAGCGAAACCCACTTCCTGACTCGGAGTGGCTCCTGATTCCCGAATGTGTTTGGCAACTTGTGGGAACAAATCGCGAAATTC
>JAMCYH010000151.1 GCA_023474025.1 Deltaproteobacteria bacterium | reverse complement strand
GGTTGAGTTAATAAATTCCAGGAACAAGAGAATGCACCCCTTTTTTACCACCATTGAGCCAGGTGGAGGCTCTCATGGACTTTACAGCCATGTGGGGGAAGAATTCGGAATCGTTCTCAAAGGGGAATTACAGATTAATATAGATGACACAATTCACATCGTTCACACTGGTGAAAGCTTTTATTACAATTCGAACCAGCCTCACAGTTGGACCAATCCAGGCAGAAATGAAACTGTGGTGGTTTGGGTGATTAGCCCACCAACATTTTGATCACAAGGAATCAATACAGTCGTAGCTCAAAAGGATCAAATTCCATTTAGAAAAGGAGACGACGATGATTTTAAAAGGCTTCAAGGTGACTTTAATCGTAATCTTGGTTGGTCTTATGTCCGTTGGCCTCGCGTACGGTGAGCAAAAGACGCCCTGGAAAATTGGTGTGGCTGTTTCACTCACTGGAGTTTTCGGTAAAGATGGGAATCTTGTAAAAGACGCCTACACGTTGTGGCAGGAGACAGTCAATTCTCAAGGTGGCATTAACGGGGCTCCGGTTGAGTTAATTTTTTATGACGATAAAAGTGATCCGGCTACCACTGCAAAACTTACAGAACAATTGATTACGAATGATAAAGTTGATCTGTTACTGGGAGGATTTGGCAGTAGCCAGTTGTTCGCCGCCAGCCCGGTGGCTGAAAAATATCGGTACCCTTTGATTAGTGGGGGAGCCAGTTCAAACAAATTGTTTGAACGCGGTTTCAAATATTATTTTTCAACTCTAGGGAAGGCTACAGAAGAAGTCAGAGGATGTGTCGACATCTTTTCAGCAGTGAGTCCAAAACCTAAAACAGCCGCTATCATAGGAGCGGATATACTTTTCACTTCGCTGGCGTGTGACGGTTATAAAAAATATTGTAAGGAAAATGGAATAGAAGTAATTCACTTTGAACTTTTCCCTATGGCCTTGCAGGATTACAACTCCCTCTTGATGAAGGTTAAAAATAAAAAGCCCGATTTATTGCTGGTTGGTTCACATCTCCTGGTGGCTATGAAAACCATGAAAGCCCTAAAAGAGGTAGATTTTAGCCCCAAAGGGGTTGCATTCAGTTATGGACCAACTGTCCCCAAATTTGTTGAGGACCTCAAAGGTGACGCAAATTATGTAATTGCGGCATCTGAGTGGACTCCTAACATGCCATACTCCGGAAAGGTTTTTGGAACGGCTTCCGATTTCAACAAATTGTATTTGAAACGTTTTAATCGTCGCCCTGATTACGTTG
Organism: Deltaproteobacteria bacterium; assembly: GCA_023474025.1. Taxonomy (GTDB): domain Bacteria; phylum Desulfobacterota; class Desulfomonilia; order Desulfomonilales; family Desulfomonilaceae; genus CAJBEZ01. Next base: position 6,138 of record JAMCYH010000151.1, on the reverse strand, counting down.
AAGCGGCTGCGGCAGGTGGAGCGGTAGCGCAGCAACAGGTATTGCAAGAATTAGGATTGAAACCACCCCTAAAGAAAGAAGACCGCGTAAAAATAATGGAAGCTCTACATAGAGACAAATTCGAAACTTTCTACGGAAAAATCCAGTTTGGGGCTGATGGCGCAAACGAAGCGCATCCACCTGTAGCGGTACAAATCCAATCAGAAAAGTTGGAAAATGTTTTCCCGCTAGAATACGCTGAAGCAAAAATCTTATATCCTTTTAAGCCTTGGAAAGAACGCTAATTTTTGGAAAGATTGAAATGGAAATTCGAAAACTGAAAAATTACATTGATGGGAAATGGGTCGATTCCGAGACCGGAACATTTTTTCCCATTGTAAATTCACTCAATGGCCAAACTATTGCTCTGTGCCCAGATTCTACTACCAATGAAGTGGACCAAGCTGTTTCTCAAGCTAAAAAGGCTTTTATGTCATGGAGAAATACCATTCCTACCAGACGTGCGGATGTACTTTACTCGTTTAGAGAAAGGCTAATCTCTGCACGAAATGAGCTGGCGGAAATCATAACTCTCGAACATGGGAAAACTCTATCTGACTCCAAGGGCGAATTGACACGGGCTATCCAATATGTGGAACATCCATGTGGCATCCCGGAACTACTGAAAGGCTCACACAGTGAGGACGTTGGGACAGGAGTAGATGAGTACTACGTTAGAGAGCCTTTAGGTGTTTTTAGCATCTTGCCACCTTTCAACTTTCCAGCCATGATTGCGCTGTATTTCACCTGGCCGATCGCTTGTGGCAACACCGTGGTAGTCAAACCCAGTGAATTATGTCCGATGACTATGTTACGGATAACCGAGCTGGCTGAGGAATCCGGTTTGCCTCCTGGTGTGCTTAATGTGGTTAACGGAGGTCCTCCGGTAGGTGAGAGACTTTGTACTCACCCGGACATTGAAGGTGTTACGTTTGTAGGGTCTTCAAGAGTTGCCAAAATGGTCTACCGAACAGCGACTTCTCATGGAAAAAGGGCCCAATGTCAGGGCGGAGCGAAAAATCATGTTTTGGTCATGGAAGACGCGAATCTTGATGAAGCGATCCCAAACATTGTGAATTCCTGTTTTGGGCATACCAGTCAAAGATGTTTCGCAGTTTCAAACATCTTGGTAGATCAAAAAATTCGTGATGAGTTCAATGAACAATTTGTAACAGCCTGCCAAAAACTGAAATTAGGTGATGGGCTCGATCCAAACGTAAACATGGGTCCTGTTGTCAATAAGCAAGCGCTTGATCGTATTTATGAGGGCGTTGAAACAGCCCTTAAACAAGGGGCAAAACTTATCCTGGATGGCAGGAATCCCAAAGTGGATGGTTATCCAAATGGCTATTTCTTCGCGCCTACACTGTTGGAAGCTGAACCGGACAATTTTGCTTTCAAGGAAGAAATATTCGGGCCTGTTCGCTGTGTTAAAAGTGTAAAGACATTGCAAGAGGCTATTAATATTATAAACTCAAGTAGTTATGGACATACTGGAGTAATATACACACAAAACGGTGGATGGGCTCGTCATTTCGCAAGAAACGTCAACACTGGTCAAATTGGAATAAATGTCGGAACTCCGGCGCCAATCGCGTTTTATCCTGTTGGTGGCCGAAAGATTTCGTTCTATGGATCGCACCGAGGTCGAGCCAATGACGCTATAGATTTCTATACGGACAAAAAGGTGATCGTTACCAAATGGAGTTCTTACGTAGAGAAACCAACACATGGTAAAACAGCAGAGGTAAATGAACCTAGTTCCGTCGTATTTTAGAAAAAAATGGATACAGTACTTGCCCAAGCCATAATTAATGGACTCCTGTTAGGAGGAGTTTACGCAGCTTATTCCGCTGGTTTCTCATTGATCTTCGGAGTCATGGGAGTCGTGAATTTAGCGCACGGAGAATTAATTATGCTGGGCGCTTTTACTTCTTACTGGTTATTCGCCTACTTTAATTTAGATCCTTATTTAAGCGCCCCCGTTGCAATGGGCCTGTTGTTTTTGTTCGGATATGTAGTTCAAAAATATATCATAAACCGGGTAATAGGCCAGCCCCACATAATGAGCTATATATTGACATTTGGCCTTCACCTTATGGTGGCCAACATAGCTATCAAGATGTGGACTCAGGATTTTCGTTCTATTACTACATCCTATTCAGGGGCTAACGCTGCGATATGGGGATTAAACATCCCTTATGCCAGATTGGTGACGTTTATAGTGGCGCTTTTTGTCACATGGGGATTGTGGTTTTTTCTCATGCGGACGGAGACTGGGCGAGCGATTAGAGCTACGGCGCAGGATAAGGAAGTGGCCAGACTAATGGGCGTGGACATTAGAAATATCTACGCCATAACATTTGGCTTGGGCGCCGCTATAACAGGACTCTCGGGATCAGTGATGAGCCCTTTTGTAATCATCTCCCCGGAAATGGGATTGGAATACACTATTATTGCCTTCTGTGTAGTAGTCCTTGGCGGCATGGGATATATGCCGGGAGCGTTGGTTGGAGGGTTGGTTCTGGGTGTGGCCCAATCCTTGGCGGCTACTTATCTCAACGCAGGGGTCTCAGTTGCTATAACTTTCATAATTTTATTTGTCATGCTCATTATTCGTCCAAGGGGCCTCTTGGGTAAGGGAAGTGTCGCTTAACATGTTTTATTATAACCGAGGACCGGATGAATTACAGAATCGATAGGATAATCCTGATCTTATTTCTCATGTTTACTGGAGCGGTTGCCTTCGTGCCTTATCTGGTACAATCCGAGTATCAGTTGAGAGTTGTTACTGTTGTAGTACTCTGGGTTGGGATTGCCGGTTGCTGGAACATGATGAGTGGATACACAGGATATATTGATTTTGGTCCTGTAGTATATTTCGGAATTGGCTCCTATGTTGTCGCCATAGCAATGACCAAGTATTCTGTCCCTTTTTTCCCGAGCCTTTTTCTTTCGGGTTGCATATCCGCTTTTGTGGCTTTTTTGGTTGGAATACCCACCCTGCGATTAAGGGGAGCGTATTTCGCAATTGCTACTTTTGCCTTTGCTGAAGCGATGAAGCAAATCACTCTTGAGTTTGATCGCACGTTCAATGTTTCATTTTTTCAGGGAAGTGACGGGATAACTTTACCTATCAGTAACTATGAAAACTCATTTTTCTTTTATTGTATTTTACCGGTAACCTTTCTAGTTGTATTTACTCATTATTTTATTGAACATTCCAAATTCGGGTATGCTTTGAAAGCCATAAAGGAGGCAGAGTCGGCAGCCGAAATAAGCGGTGTAAACACAACTGCAAATAAATTAGTGGCTTACGTTATGAGCGCCTTTTTTCTTGGTTTATTCGGAGCCATAGAGGCTTATTGGATTACATACATCACACCTTCAGATGTATTCAACGTTCAAAAGACAGTGCAGATGGTCATCATGACATTATTAGGCGGCATGGGAACATTTTTAGGCCCTGTTGTCGGCGCAACATTTCTCACGCTAATTTCAGAAACGCTTGGAGCACAATTTGTTGAATACTATCTTATAATGATAGGAGCGATCATCATTGTGGCGATTTTGATAATGCCTAGTGGAATAATTGGAGGCTTAAAGATTCGAAAGAAACTAAGGTTTATCTGATTCCCATAACAATTTAAAGAAGATTTTAGAGAGAAAATGACCAGCTTGGAATGTAAAAAAGTCAGCATGAAATTTGGCGCCCTGGCAGCCGTCCAGATGGTTAGTTTTTCCCTGAATTCAGGTGAAATCCTGGGTATGATAGGGCCTAATGGGGCTGGGAAAACCACTCTTTTCAATTGTGTTATTGGTGTTTATAGACCTACATCGGGTAAAATTTATGTCAATGGAATTGATGTTACGGGAATGAAACCTCACAAAGTCTGTCGTATTGGTTTAGCAAAGACTTCACAAATAATGGAGCCTTTTACCGGCATGACCGTTTTTGAAAACGTGTTAGTGGGGGCGTTACATGGCGGACGCATGAAAATGGGTCCCGCGTCCTATAAGACTGAGCAGGTGATAGAGCTTGTAGGGCTCAATGAATACGCTTACAAACTTTCTGGATCAATTCCTGTTCCTGTCAGAAGAAGGCTTGAACTGGCAAGGGCCATAGCTACCGGCGCCAACATTCTTCTTCTGGACGAAAATATGGCTGGCTTGAATCCGCATGAGATAGACGAAGCGCTTGAAATTCTGAAAAAAATTAGAGACTCAGGGAAATCTCTTATTGTTGTTGAACACATAATGAGGGTTGTTATGGGGATTTCAGATCGGATCATCGTGTTAAATTACGGATCTAAGATAGCGGAAGGCCTTCCTGAAGAAGTTGTAAACAACGAAGCGGTAATTAAAGCCTACCTTGGAGAAAAGTTATCGTCTCTCAAAGTGGCTTGAGACTAAATCAAATGGAAGAACCACTTCTAAAACTGGAAAAAGTTAATGTTTCTTATCGAGATGTGCAGGTATTGCATGGAATTGACCTGGAGGTGTATTCATCTGAAATTGTTACGGTAATAGGGCCTAACGGCGCAGGGAAAAGCACTCTTTTAAACTCTATAATAGGATTTGAAGCGCCTAATGATGGATCAGTCATATTTAATGGAAAAGTCATAACAGGAATTCCCCCCGAAGACACAGTAAAATTGGGTATGACAATAGTTCCTGAAGGGGCCCGTGTATTCACGGAAATGACCGTGTTGGATAATCTCAAAATGGGGTCCTATATAAAAACTTCTCGAGCCTATCGTAAAGAATCTCTCGAACTTGTTTTCAATTTTTTCCCCAGATTACATGAGCGCATGAAACAAAAAGGCGGCACTTTAAGCGGAGGTGAACGCCAAATGCTGGCCATCGGTCGGGCCCTCATGTCCAGGCCCTCTTTGTTACTTCTGGATGAACCGTCCCTTGGGTTAGCTCCACTGCTTGTTACTAAAGTGTTTGAGACCATAGTTGAAATATCGGCGACTGGTTTGACAGTATTGCTGGTTGAACAGAATGTTCACTATTCTTTGGAAATTTCCAAAAGAGCATATGTTCTTGAAAATGGAAAGATTGTTAATCATGGTTTATCCAAAGACCTTATGGGTAACGAATACATTAAGAAATCATATTTAGCTATCTGACAAAATTGGTTCCGAGGTTTCTCCAAAATGAATAAGGTAATCTATGAGAATGAACAGGCAGATCTCGAGATTTCGTTTTCTTTGAATGGTTCTTCTGTTCAGGTTTCGATCAAACCGTGGGAGACAGCTATTGAAACTCTTCGTAACAAATTAGGCTTAAAGGGAGTAAAGGAAGGCTGTGGCATCGGAGAATGTGGAGCTTGTACGATAATCCTCGACGGAAGGGCTGTTAACGGATGCTTGATTTTGGCGGCTCAACTTGATGGCAGAACAGTTGAAACTGCCGAAGGCTTGGGGGTAAATGGCGCCCTAAATTACTTGCAAAAAAGCCTTTCTCGATAAGAGCGCTGTGCAATGTGGTTTTTGTACACCAGGAATGCTTATGTCGGCAAAAGCCCTATTAGACAAGTGTGATCAACCATCCCAGGATATGGTTAAGCAAGCGTTATCGGGTAATTTATGCAGATGTGGCGGTTATGTTCAAATAATCGAAGCGGTAGAAGAGGCGGCCCTATGTCAATCAAAATGCCCATCGCACAAAACCGTAGATAAATGAATATTAAATTTAAATACTTAAGAGTAAATTCTCTCGAAGAATGTTTATCCGCTCTAGCTGATTATGGGCCCGAGACAGCCATCCTGGCCGGTGGGACGGATCTGATGATTTCTCTTAGAAATGGGGCACGAACGCCTAAGTTAGTTATGGATATTTCTCGTTTAAATGAAACCCGTTTGGTAGAAAAAGACAATGACACGATCAGAATAGGCGCTACACTGACATATTCAGATTTAATAGCCCATCCTTTAGTAGCGGGTAATTTTCCCGCTCTTGCCACCGCAATGAATTGTGTGGGCAGCCCTCAAATCAGAAATATCGGGACTTTGGGGGGCAATATTGCGAATTCTTCTCCTGCTGCTGATAGTGTGCCACCCATGATGGTTCATCAAGCTAAATATGATTTCT
>JAMCYH010000243.1 GCA_023474025.1 Deltaproteobacteria bacterium | reverse complement strand
AGTTGAGGCTAGCGCCTGTTACTACGGGAGAAAGCTTCGGGCTACGCCCTGCGCTTGTCTCCCGTAGTTCCTAAAAAGAGGACAATTCATTTGCTATAAAAGCGGACATTTCTATTTGTTGCTAACATGTCGGCAATAAGAGGCGACCACTTTTACTATCGGCTCCAGCATGATAAGATTGTTCAAGTAACTAAGTTGAGGTGTTTAAGAATGCTCCAAAAAGTCACGCTGTTATGTTTTTTACTGATCACGTTCATCCATTTGCCGGTTCAGGCTCAACAAACATTCGCGTTACCGGACATCTCTAAATTGAAATTACTGACCACCCAATGGTCCAGCCACGCTTCTGACATCCCGGGGAAACAGACCAAAATGGATTTTTATTCTTCTCCGGAGGGTCAGATTATAACTATCTATTCCTATAAAGCGAGAAATATTGCCTTTAGCGTTCATTCCAACAGCGACGTTCAGAAGACATACCGGATATTCATAGATCCCACTGGTAAACATTTGTTTCAAGAGATATCCCCGGGAGCGCATTGGGAAATTCCTGCCTGGGCAAGGTAACAATTTATTAAGGTAACAGTTTTTATTTCACAGTTGTAATTCATTCAAGGACCATTATCTGATGCATGAAATGGGAATAGTTCAAAGTATTCTTGATATAATTGAACAGCAGATGAAAATTCACTCAGCAAAGAGGCTTGTTCGTGTAGACCTTGAATTCGGAGCTATGACGGCAGTCATGCCGCACGCCATCAGGTTTGCTTTTGAAGTTCTCACAAAGGACACCCCAGCCGAAGGGGCAGAAATTGATATCAATATTGTGCCGATCAAAGCCGTCTGTTTTGATTGTGGGCAAGAACAGGTATTGGACACTTTCACGCCCTTTTGTCCCGTTTGTTCAACTGGCACACTAACTATCACCGAGGGCAAGGATGAAATGAAAATAGTCTCCATTGAAATAGAATAGATTCCTACGATAGGCGATTAGCAGGGAGCGGAGGTTCACATGAAACTAAAAAACAAAAAGGCTGGATTACTTGTTGAGGACATTTACAATGAATTAGAGGTCTGGATCCCCTATTACCGCCTTAAGGAAGAAGGCGTTCAGGTTACGGTCATAGGCTCGGGGACATCTCTTACCTATACTGGGAAATATGGCATCCCAATAGCCGTTGACAAATCAGCAGCAGAGGTAAAAGCGGAAGATTTTGATGTGATAATTATCCCCGGTGGATATGCGCCCGATAAAATGCGAATCCATCCAGAAATGGTAAAACTTGTCAGGGACGCTGTTAGAATAGGAAAAGTCGTGGCTTCCATTTGTCATGGTGGCTGGATGCTGGCAAGCGCAGATGCGGTGAGAAACAGAAGAGTGACTTCCTACATTGCGATCAGGGATGATCTGGTAAACGCTGGCGCTCTGTGGGAGGATTCAGAGCTGGTGCAAGATGGAAATATCATCACATCAAGAAAACCAGATGATTTACCAGCATTTTGCAGGGCAATCATAGAGACTTTGAGTAAATGACGGTCTTGATTTAGGGACTGACAGCCAAACAACCCGAGTTGAAGATCATGGGACTAAAATCGTTTTCATACATGTCTGTGCTTCCAGACGGGATAAAGCCGACCCATATTGAAGTCGACCAGAAATCAGGGAAAATCGAATCTACCATTGCTGAATCAGGGTCAGTAGACGAATCATGCCTTCTTTTCCCAGGTTTCGTGGACATCCATGTCCATGCTCGAGAATTTCCGAAGCCACGGTCAGGAGAAAAGGGCCTTATTGATAAGTGGGAATCAGCCTGTGCCAAAGAGGTTTTCTCAACAGCGGGAAATGCCGCAATAAATGGTGGCGTCACCTGTTTTGCCGCTATGCCGAACGATCCAGTTCCGCCCGATAACAAAATTGCTTTTGACAGGAAGCGCCTGTTGGCAGAAGAGTCCCAGTGCCCAGTTGTATTGTTCGCGTTGATCACCGAAAGTTCTGAACCTTGGGGGGATTTACCCTACAAGCTGTATTTGGATCACTCGGCTAACAAGGGGAGTTTCTCAAATTGGCAGTCAGTTGAGGACGCTTTGAACCGGTACAAGGGACAAAGGGTATTTTTCCACGCTGAGGACCCTGAGATCCTCAGGGAAAATACCGACCAGCCTTCGCATGGGAAGAAGCGTCCGCCAGAAGCAGAAATTAGGGCAGTGTCGAAAATTCTTAATCTAACTCACAAGCACGGTCTGGCCACGCATATATGCCACATATCCACGGAGGTGGCTGTAAAGCTGATATCTGAGTTCAATCAATCATCTTCAGAAAAGGTCACCTGCGAGGTAACACCTCATCATCTTTTTTTCAGCGTTAGTGAGGATGGTTATTTGGGAGGAGGCCAAAAGACTTTAGTCCCTGATTACTTTCTTAATTGCAACCCGCCGATAAGGTCGGAACAAGACAGGCAGATCATGATAGAGGCTTTAAGAAAGGGATTGATTCAAGTGTTGGCTTCAGATCATGCGCCTCACACTGTCGCAGAGAAGAAGCTTGGGGTTTCGGGCATGCCCCATCTGGATTCTTTCGGTCCTTTTTCTGGATGGTTGATCAAGGAGTGCGGGTTTGATCCGAAACGCATAGCTCAAGCGCTTTCCGAGGAGCCATGCCGAATTATGGCGCCAAACCTGTCCGCTAAATATGGCCGTGTCCAAAAGGGATACGGCGCCTCTTTCACCGTATTAGATTTCGGCAGAACAACCAATATAGGGACCCCTGACGATTCTAATTCTAACCGAAGAATTTTCAGCCGTTGCGGCTGGTCACCTTTTGAGCATTTATCCTTACCTGCATACACCAAGTTTACCATCATCAACGGAAGAGTGTTTGATTATAGCCAGGGGCTCGAGCCTTCTGCTCAGACGTAATTTTCTGACTGGATCATTAAGGTGAATATCATGAACTTTCAAGGTCGCGACATCATCTCGATGAATGATCTCACTCGGGAGGAAATAGACTATATTTTATCCAAAGTCCCGGAAGTTCAAAATCATCCCGAGAAATCGTCGTTTTGTATCAACAAGGTTTCAGCAATGCTTTTTTTTGAGCCATCGACAAGAACACGCACGTCGTTTGAAGTAGCGATGAGGAACCTTGGCGGGAAAATTGGGGGATTTTATGACGCCAATATTACCTCCGCCGTCAAACAGGAATCATTGTGGGATACCGTTAAGATGCATGATGGGTATGGTTTTGACGTAATAGTCATACGACACCCGTTGAAAGGCGCTGCAAGAGTGGCCGCCGAAGCTGCCGACATTCCTGTAATCAACGCCGGCGACGGTCCAAATCAGCATCCTACTCAAACTTTGCTGGATCTTTACTCAATTAGGCAAACCCAGGGAAAACTTGACGGTATCTCAATCGCCATGGTCGGTGACCTCGTTAATGGAAGAACAGTGCATTCTTTAACAGAGGCGCTTTTGAAGTACGAAAATTGTCATCTTGTATTCATATCGCCCCGGGATCTTGCCATGCCTCGATCAATAATCGACAAATGCGTCAAGGCGTCTGTTGAAAGAGGGGTTTCCTATGTTGAGGGAAGCCGGATAGAAGACCACATAGCCGATGTCGATGTGCTTTACATGACAAGGATCCAGATGGAGAGGCTACAAGAGCGCGCACTGGCTGAGAAATTTCGCAGTATATATAGATTGGAAGCCAGTATGCTGGTAGATGCCAAGCCGAATATGAAGATAATGCATCCTCTGCCACGAGTCACGGAAATAGCTCAGGATGTAGACGAAACACAATTCGCCTATTATTTTCAACAGGCAAAGAATGGTCTACTGGTTCGTGAAACATTGCTTGCCCTTATCCTTGGAGCCATAACATGAAGGACAGACCGATCACCATAGCGAAAATAGAATCCGGGATTGTCGTAGATCACATACCTGCAGGTAAGGCTTTCCTGATATCTCAAGTGTTGGGATTGAACGCTCTAGCCAGAAAGACCGGCGACATCATTGCAATAGGTATAAATTTTGAATCTCAATCCCTTAACAAAAAAGACATTATTAAGGTAGAAAACCTAAGCTTAACCCGAAACATGTTAAACGTTGTGGCCTTGATAGCCCCGTTCGCTACTGTTACACGGATTGAAAACGGAAGAGTGATAGAAAAGCATAAAGTAGATGTGCCTGATTATGTGGGTGACATTGTCGTGTGCCCTGACCGTTTTTGTATTACGAACCACGAAGAAGTACCTTGCAAATTTGCCATAACTGCGAAAAATCCCTTAACTATGAGATGCCACTACTGCGAAACCGAATTCTTTGGGCCACTTATAAAATATAAGGAAAAAAGTAATTAGCGATTTTGCAGAACAAACAAAAAGGCGGCCGGAAAATCCGACCGCCTTTTCTGTTCCAGCAAAAACTGGAGATAGATTAGTACATGCCACCCGGAGGCATACCGCCACCCGGCATGGGGGGAGTTTCCTTTTCCTTCGGCTTTTCTGCGATCATAACCTCGGTAGTTAGCATCAAGCCGGCCACGGAGGCCGCGTTTTGCAGAGCTAGTCTTGTAACCTTCGTGGGATCAATAATGCCATTCTCAAGAAGGTCTTCGTAGGTTTCTTTATAAGCGTTGAACCCGAACGCGCCTTCCTTGTTCTTGACCTTGTCCACAACTATCGAACCGTCATGGCCCGCATTCACTGCGATCTGTCTTATCGGCTCTTCGAGGGATCTCAGCACTATCTTGGCGCCGACTTTTTCATCACCTTCCAGGTTCAGGTCGGTAATGGACTGGAGGCATCTCAGATAGGCCACACCACCACCGGGGACTATGCCCTCTTCCACCGCCGCTCTGGTAGCGTTCAAGGCGTCTTCAACACGGGCCTTCTTTTCCTTCATTTCAGTCTCAGTAGCAGCGCCTACGTTGATAACCGCCACACCACCGACCAACTTGGCCAGACGCTCCTGCAGTTTTTCACGGTCATAATCTGAAGTTGTTTCATCGATCTGGGTACGAATCTGTCGGACTCGACCTTCGATCTTTTCCTTGGCGCCCGCTCCGTCCACTATAGTGGTGTTGTCCTTGTCAATGGTGACCCTTTTACAACGACCGAGGTCATTCAGGCTAATATTTTCAAGCTTCAGCCCCAGGTCTTCGGAAATCACCTGACCGCCGGTTAGTATCGCTATGTCTTCGAGCATGGCCTTTCTGCGGTCGCCGAAGCCAGGCGCCTTGACCGCGCATGCGGTCAGTGTGCCACGCAGTTTGTTGACTACCAGAGTGGCCAAGGCTTCTCCTTCAACATCTTCCGCCACTATCAACAGAGGACGACCCATCTTGGCGACCTGCTCCAACAACGGGAGCATGTCACGCATATTCGAAATCTTCTTTTCGTTGATTAGAATATAAGGCTCATCCAAGACAACTTCCATTCTCTCAGGATCGCTGACGAAGTACGGGGACAGGTAACCGCGATCAAACTGCATACCCTCGACTACGTCCAGAGAAGTTTCCATCGCCTTGGCTTCTTCTACGGTGATGACACCCTCTTTGCCGACTTTTTCCATAGCCTCGGCTATGATGTTCCCTATTGTCGGATCGTTATTGGCCGAGATTGTTCCGACCTGAGCGATCTCTTTCTTGTCCTTGGTTGGCTTGGACAGTTTCTTGAGATTGGTTACAACGGCTTCAACGGCAAAGTCGATTCCTCTCTTGAGGTCCATCGGGGAAGCGCCGGCCGCAACCATCTTGATGCCTTCGCGGTAAATAGCCTGAGCCAAAACCGTAGCTGTTGTAGTTCCATCACCTGCGACATCGGAAGTTTTGGAAGCGACTTCTTTCAGCATCTGCGCGCCCAGGTTTTCGAACTTGTCTTCAAGCTCGATTTCCTTAGCGACGGTGACACCATCTTTGGTTACAGTGGGAGCACCCCAGGATTTCTCCAGAATAGCGTTTCTTCCTTTGGGGCCCAGTGTTGACTTCACGGCGTCGGCCATGATGTTTACACCCTTTAGGATCTTGTCCCTAGCCTGCTGTTCGAAAAGAATTATCTTTGCGGCCATATAATCACTCCTTAGAATTATTTAGTGTTTCAATTAAATTTTTTAACAAGAAGATTTCTTGATTGAGAAATTAGGATTCAACCAGACCCAGGATGTCGTCTTCACGCATAATCAAATATTCGATGCCATCAACTTTGATTTCAGAACCGGAATATTTGCCAAATAGCACAGTATCACCTGCTTTGAGTTCGAGAGGAATAATTTTGCCGTCTTCGGTTTTTTTCCCCTTACCCACAGCGATGATTTTGCCTTGCTGGGGTTTTTCCTTGGCGCTGTCAGGCAGAATTATGCCACCCTTGGTAACTTCCTCCGATTCCACCCTCTCGACGAGGATTCGATCATAAAGAGGACGAAATTTCATGATATAACCTCCAAATAATTTTGTTTTAGAACAGATATAGTTTTAGCGCTATACCATTGTTAGCACTCACTACATATGAGTGCCAATCATCAATCGGTTTGTCAACCCCTGCAAAAATAAATTTTCTCGAGGACAACAAAAAAATGAAATCGAAACTGATATGCCCCAGGTGCGGCTTCACAATCACAACCTATAAAAATCCTCTACCAACAGTTGATATAGTGATAAGAAATCAAGGCGGAATTGTCCTGATAAGCAGAAAAAATCCTCCTTTCGGCTGGGCATTACCTGGTGGATTTGTCGATTACGGGGAATCTGTTGAAGAGGCAGCTAAGAGAGAAGCTAAAGAGGAAACATCCCTGGATATTCAAAATTTGAAACTGTTGGGAGTATATTCCAGCCCGGATAGAGACCCAAGACATCACACAATTTCTACCGTGTTTACGGCTGACAGCGCTGGAAATCCTACGGCCGGCGACGATGCGGCTCAAACGCGGGTTTTTATGAAAGGAAACCTACCCCAAGACCTTGCATTTGACATGCTAAAATCATTAAGGATTTTTTTTGAATCAGAAAGACATTTATCATGACCGGTTCAATACACGATAACATTTGGCTTATTATTTTCAGTCTGGAGTTGCAAGATTGACTATCACTGTCTAATATCTAGCGTGATGTACCAATAGGAGTTAGTTAATGATTGGAGTATCAAAACTTTACTGTGGCGCTGTTGAGGCTTCGGACCCATTGCGCTATGGGCGAATGTCAAAAGACCTACCGTCACACTTACTTCAGTTTTCTAAAGACAAAAAACCTGTCGTGGTTTGGAACGTGACTCAACGTTGCAACCTTAAATGTGTTCATTGTTATTCTCATTCCGAAAACAAAAATTATTCCAGCGAATTGACCACGGAAGGTGGCATACGGCTCCTTGATAATCTGGTGAGTTTTGGATCACCGGTAGTCCTTTTTTCTGGTGGGGAGCCTTAAATAGACATAG
>JAMCYH010000231.1 GCA_023474025.1 Deltaproteobacteria bacterium | reverse complement strand
GCCGTGACATTTCAGCGCCCTTATGGTGGCTACTATCACTGCGCAATTGGGTTTGAGGCCAGAGAAACGACATTTTAGGTTCCAGAATTTCTCAAAGCCAATGTCCGCTCCGAAACCGGATTCGGTCACATGGTAGTCAGCGAGCTTAAGACCGATCCTGTCAGCAATAATAGAGCTTTGACCAATGGCGATATTCGCAAAAGGTCCTGCATGTACAAACACTGGCTGTCCTTCAATTGACTGAAGCAGGTTGGGGTTTAAGGCTTCTACCATCCAGGCTGTCATAGCGCCATCTACTTCAAGGTCCTTTGTTGTAACAGGTTCACCTTTCTTGTTGTAGGCTACGACGATTTTACCCATTCTTTCGCGCATGTCTTTTAGGTCAGTAGACACGGCTAGAATGGCCATAATTTCAGAGGATACAGCGATTCCGAAAGATGATTTCATCATGAAACCATCCATCTTTCCACCGATACCAATGATTATGTTACGAAGAGCTTGCGCACAGAAGTCAATAATCCATCCGAATTCAACATTACGGGGGTCTATGTCGAGGCGCTTGAGATTTCTCTTGGAAAGTTCCTCATCGTTATAATTGAATTCATGCTGCATTCTGGCTGTTAAGGCCACCATGGCGAGATTGTGGGCGTTCATGATCGCGTTGATATCACCAGTCAAGCCCAGAGAGATTGGCGTCAGCGGAATACATTGCGCCAAGCCGCCGCCAGCGGCAGAACCTTTGATGTTCATGGTGGGTCCGCCTGAAGGCTGCCGTATCGCGGCCACTACCTTCTTGCCTCGTTTGCCAAGCCCTTCCACCAATCCCATGGAGCTAGTGGATTTGCCTTCACCGAGAGGCGTGGGGGTAATAGCAGTCACGTCTATGTATTTTCCATCTGGTTTGTCTTTTAGCCTCTTAAGGGCCTTTGCGAAATCAACTTTCGCCACATAGTGACCGTGAGGCAGGAGTTCTTCTTCTGCCAGCCCCAGTTCTTCCCTCAACTGATAAACCGTTTTCATAGATTTCTCGGCTGCTTCAGCTACCTGCCAGTCAGCCATTTTAGTCGGATCCAACAATGCCATCGAGACCTCCTGTGTAACTATTCAGCGTAATTGTTACGCTGAGACGAAATGCCAATTTTGAAAGATTTTACCGCCCCTGGTCAAACAAGAGCGTCAAGATTGTGAAATGTAGCGCCTGGCGTTATCAAATATTTTTAAACCAATACCCTCTTCCGGTAAACGTTCACGCGTCCACCTGGGATGATTGGTTCTATCAAGATAACATTCCGGATGTGGCATTAGCCCAAAAATTCTTCCACTTGAGTCACATATTCCAGCGATCCCTCTAGACGAGCCATTAGGATTGAACGGATAATCCTGGGTTGACTCAAATTCTTCAGGTTTTGCGTAAAACAACACAGCCTGATGAGAAGTCACAAGTTTGTCAATAACAGCGGAATTTCGCCCGACAACTTTTCCTTCCCCATGTCTTACAGGTAAATACAAATTTTGAAGATCCCGCGTAAATACACATGGAGAATCCCTATCTACCACCAGGTTTACCCAACGGTCTTCAAAACGCCCACTTTCATTGCCGGTTAGGGAAACATCTCGCTGAAGGTAGGAGCGGTCGAACGCGGGTACCAGTCCCAGTTTCGCCAAGAGCTGAAATCCGTTGCATATTCCAAGGATCAACCCACCTCGAGACACAAACTCGAGCAGATCATCTATAAGGTTCCTACCTTTGACTTTTGAATGGCGAATCCTATTTGCACAGGCCTGAGCGGCCCCTAAGTCATCACCATCGAGAAACCCCCCAGGGAAAACAATAAACTGATAATATCCTAAATCGACTTCGCCGCCGACTATGAAATTTAAATGCGCAAGATCAATTTTCTTAAAACCTACTATTTCTAGGGCTCTTCGAGTCTCTATTTCGCAGTTAATTCCATGGCCGGTAACTACCAGCGCATTCAAAAGCATCCTGATCCTTTTATCATTTTATCATTCGCTAAACTTCAAGCCTAGAATAAACTTTTAACCGATTCCGTCGCCAAATTCAAATAAGTTGTCGGAAAAATCCCGATATACAGGACCGCCATGACGGTTATGCTAAGGGCAAACGCCATTGAGGGGCTGAAACTGAGCCGCTCCGGCTCAACTTCTGGCGCTTCCATATACATCTTCATGATAACTCTGAAATAGTAAAAGACCGACGCTGCGCTCGTCAGAACACCTATTATGACAAGCCACACGTATCCGGCGCTGATCGCCGCGCTAAATATAGTAAACTTTCCAATAAAACCCGCCGTCGGAGGTATACCTGCAAGCGAAAAAAGGAATATTGACATAGCCAGGGCAAGAGTAGGATGACTTTTCCCTAAGCCCCTGTAGTCATCTAAATAAACGTTCGCTTCCCCCTTGCGACCTACCATGGTTACCACTGCAAAAGCCCCAAGGTTCGTAAAAATGTATGCGAGCAGGTAATAAAGAACTCCAGCGGCGCCGCTAGCGGTGCCGGCCACCATACCAACCAGGATGTACCCAGCATGGGCAATACTTGAATAGGCAAGCATCCGTTTAATGTTGTTTTGGACAATGGCGGCCATGTTACCAAGGATCATGGTTAGAACAGCCAGGACCCACAGAATGTGGCCCCACGTAATTTGAGCGGACCCAAAACATTCGAAGAAAACTCTTAGGAACGCCGCAAAAGCAGCGGCCTTTACCCCAACCGACATGAAACCGGTTATTGGAGATGGAGCCCCGTCGTAAACATCTGGCGTCCACATATGGAAAGGAACCGCAGCCACTTTGAACCCGAACCCGACCAACAAAAGTCCCATACCTACAATCGCCATAAGACTGACTGAGCCGGAATGAAAATATTTTGCCATACCGGCCAGGCTTAATGTTCCAGCCGAACCGTACAACAAAGCCGCGCCATAGAGAAAAAGTCCACTGGAAAAGGCGCCTAAAAGCAAATATTTGAGGCTGGCTTCAGAAGATTTTGAACTCTTTGGGAGCACGCCGGTTAGAACATAAACTCCTATCGAAAGTGTCTCCAGACCAACAAAGATCATCAGCAAGTGAATTCCGGAAACCATAAACATCATCCCGACAGCGGAAAACAATAATAAGGCGAAATATTCATAGAGATTCAATCCCTGATCGACAAGATATTTCATTGAAATCAGAACGGTTAATCCGACAGAAAAAAGTATCAGAAGATTGAAGAACCATGTATACGAGTCCAAAGCAATCATGCCACTGAAAGCTGTCGTGTTCATTAGTCGCAGTGGATTGTTGACCATTAGCGCTAATAACACCCCAATCAGGGCAATTATGGCCCCAACAGCAACCGCTCCTTTTCGCACAAACAAACCTAGCAGCATGGCCAGTAAACCAGCAATAGCTATGATCAACGCCGGCAGGACGCCTCCAAGAACAACTTCAGGCACAGGGATCATCCCGTTCGCTCCCATTCATAATATCATTTCTCCGCACGGGTCTTCGTGACGGAGGAAACCAGGCTGATTTTTTCCAAATTGGGAACAAGCCGCCCTTCGGCTTCTTCCATAGCGATAACTGCCGCCCTCTTCTTTTCTACGTACTGAATAAAATTTTTCACGGATGGTTCCATACGTCTCAAAAACGTATTGGGATATATTCCAATCCACACCACAAAAATCAGCAGCGGTACCAGAACAGCGACTTCTCGAATGTCTATGTCTTTGAGATTGAGGTTCTTCGGATTAGTAACTTCACCGAACATCACTCTCTGGAACATCCAAAGCATGTAAACCGCCGCGAAAATAACTCCAGACGCAGCGAAAACTGTATACCATGTGAACTTTCCGAAGGAACCGAGAAGAATCAGGAACTCACCGATAAATCCGTTCAAACCCGGCAACCCAATGGATGACAGGGTAAAAATCATGAAGAAAACTGCGAACAGTGGCATCACCTTCGAAATGCCACCAAATTCGGAGATCAATCTCGTATGCCGTCGTTCATAGATCATCCCAACGATCAAAAAGAGAGCGCCGGTGCTCAACCCGTGGTTAATCATCTGAATGATGCTACCTTCGACACCCTGAGTGGTCAGGGCAAACATTCCCAACATCACAAATCCCAAGTGGCTTACACTGGAAAAAGCTACCAGCCTTTTCATATCCAGTTGGACCATAGCCACCCACGCCCCATATATTATGCCTATCACCGCTAGCAGAGCGACCCACCAAGCGGCGTCAATCGCTGCATTAGGGAATAAAGGAATGGCGAAACGTATGAAACCATATGTTCCCATTTTCAACAGGACAGCAGCCAGAACGACACTACCGACTGTTGGAGCTTCGGTATGCGCGTCTGGAAGCCACGTATGGAAAGGAAACATTGGAACTTTAATCGCGAAGGCAAGGAAAAATGCCAGGAAGAGCCAAAATTGAGCCTGAACTGGAACAGCAAAATCGTACAGCTTAAGAAGATCAAAAGTATAAACTCCGGAACTTTTTCCAGCCATAAAATATAGGACCAGAATGGCTACCAGCATTAAGAGGCTGCCGACAATCGTGTACAAAACGAATTTCATGGCGGCGTAAAGTCGTCTCGCGGGGTTTCCCCAAACTCCAATTAATAGATACATGGGGATGAGCATGATTTCCCAGAAGACATAAAACAGAAAGAGATCTAGTGATACGAACACTCCAATCATGCCCACCTGGAGGAACAAGAGACAAATCATGAACTCCTTGACACGCACGGTGATATCTTTCCAGCAGGCCAATACCAGAATCGGGCCTAAAAATGTGGTCAACATCACCAGGAGCAGACTTATACCGTCTATCCCAACCTTATACGATATACCCCATTGCTGGATCCATGGGCGATACTCGACAAACTGCATTGATGCGACAGATGGGTCAAAACCAAAGTAAACAAAAAGACTTATTACAAAGTCTAGCAGCATGAATGCAATAGTGACGTAACGAAGTGTCTCTAAGCATTCCCTGTTGATGAACAATATTACTATAGCGCCCAACAGGGGGATAAAGGTGATAAGACTAAGCAAATGAGAAACATTTTCCATGAACGGCACGCCTCCGTGTCCTATCTGAGTAGCAAGTAACCGATTACGACCATGGCCCCTACCAGAATCGACAGGGCATAGTCCTTTACTAGACCGGTCTGAAGCAGCCTCAAGACGCTACCAAAAGTCCTCACAACAGCGGCCACGCCATTTACAGCGCCGTCGACTACGGCTTCATCAAACTTTTTCCACAAAAATTTCGAGAACTCGACGATTGAGTTCACGAAAAGGAAATCATACAATTCGTCAATCCAATACTTGTTGAAAACAAGCCTGTGCAGTCCTGCAAAACGTTCCACAATTCTGCCTGGTGTTTCAGGACTGGTTATGTACATAAACCTCGCTATCAACAGACCGGCTATTGCTATAGCCAAAGATACACCCATCAAAATGAGTTCAGCAGTCACACTGTGGTGGCCGGCATGATGAGCGCCGTGGTCGAGAATAGCTTTGGCGGGCTGAAAAACCGGACCAAGGAAATCACCAAAGACATGTCCACCCTCAATTACGGGGATTCCAACCAATCCACCCACCAAAGACAGAAATGCTAGAATCATGAGGGGCACGGTCATCAGCGGGGGCGATTCGTGCAAATGGTGAGCAACGTCAGGTTCGACTCGAGATTTACCATAAAATGTCATAAAAACCGATCTAAACATGTAAAAAGACGTCATTATTGCGGCAACAGCCCCAAAAATCCAATATATTACGTTTTTCTGCAAGGCATAGTAGAGGATCTCATCCTTGCTGAAGAAGCCAGCAAACGGGAATATCCCAGCGATTGCCAGAGTGCCAAAGAGGTAAGTCCAATGCGTATAAGGTAATTTTTTCCTCAAATCACCCATTTTTCGCATATCAAGCTCACCAGACATCGCGTGCATAACACTGCCGGCGGCCATGAACAAAAGAGCCTTAAAGAATGCGTGGGTCATGAGGTGAAAAATTCCAGAGGCAAAAGCGCCCACACCACAAGCCATGAACATGTAACCTAACTGGCTGATTGTTGAATAGGCTAACACTCGTTTAATATCAAATTGAGTCATGCCGATTGTCGCAGCGAACAGGGCAGTCAAACCTCCGATTATAGCCACGACTGTCAGGGAGATTGGCGCCATGGCAAACATCACGCTGCACCTTGAAACCATATAAACCCCAGCCGTAACCATTGTAGCCGCATGAATCAGGGCACTGACCGGTGTTGGACCTTCCATCGCATCCGGTAACCACGTGTACAGCGGAATCTGGGCCGATTTCCCGGTTGCGCCCACAAAAAGCAGAAGCGTTATTAAGGTTACAAGAAGCCCGCCTTGAGTCAACTTTTGGGGAGCAACTGCGAACACGTCAACGAAGTTAAACGTGCCGAAAACGGTGAAGATCAGAAACATGCCGAGCAGGAATCCGAAGTCTCCCACCCTGTTTACGACAAAGGCCTTCTTGCCGGCGTCTGAAGCGGATTTTTTCTCGTAGTAGTATCCAATGAGAAGATACGAACAGAGGCCAACTCCTTCCCACCCCACGAACATCAGGAGGAAATTGTTGGCCGAAACGAGAATCAGCATATTAAACACAAAAAGGTTCAAGTAAGCAAAATATCGCCTGAATCCGATTTCACCATGCATATATCCGATAGAATAAATGTGAATGATGCAACCGACACCGCTCACTACCATCATCATTATCATGCTAAGGGGATCAACGAGAAACCCAAACGGGACATTCAAATCCCCAGACCATATCCACGAATAGACAATTTTTTGAATCGATCGCGACTCGGGCGCCATATGGAGAAGCTCATTTAAGATCAATAAGGCCATCAAAAAAGACGCCCCAACCGATCCTGCTCCAATCCAACCAATTGTCTTCTCCGAAAAACGCCTTCCCATGAGGCCATTAATCAGAAATCCTATCAGAGGAAAGATGGGTATTAACCAGACTAGTTCAATCATGCCAGGCTCCCGAATCCATATCAAAAATAATCAGCCCAAAACCTATTCGCTTAAGGCGTAAGTTCAAGTAATATTTC
This sequence comes from Deltaproteobacteria bacterium, assembly GCA_023474025.1. GTDB lineage: Bacteria > Desulfobacterota > Desulfomonilia > Desulfomonilales > Desulfomonilaceae > CAJBEZ01. The sequence continues at coordinate 384 of JAMCYH010000231.1, read as the reverse complement.
ACCATTTCAACAAGTTGATGTCATTAATGTTTATTGTTCCACGCTGTCTGAAGACCGCTACAGCGATGGCCAGTCCTATAGCTACTTCCGCTGCCGCAACTACCATCACGAACAGAACGAATATCTGTCCCTCTATTGACCCTAGATAATGTGATAACGCGACGAAAGATAGGTTGACCGCATTGAGCATGAGTTCCAGGCTCATGAGTATTACGATCAAATTTCGACGAAACATTACTCCCACCATACCAAGGCTAAACAGGAGCGCAGACAGCACTAAATAATGTTCCAAACTCACCATTCTTCTTTACCTGCCAAGACGAAATCGAACGTCAAAACGACTTCGAGTGGTTTAGTCTCTTAATTTTCGCCCAATCAGCACAG
>JAMCYH010000316.1:2564-7534 GCA_023474025.1 Deltaproteobacteria bacterium | reverse complement strand
CCATATCAAGTTTATAGCAAAAGAGGCGCCCACGGCAAAAGCTCAGACACTATTGACTCAGTAACCGATGGTACTTTTCCACCTTCAGAGGATCAATTTTTTGTCTAGACAGAAGGGTACACTTCAAATATCTGAACCCATTTGGACACGCGGTGAACTGTACATCGGAGAATTGATTCTTGGCTTTGAGCCCTTCTTCGTTATTCCATCGTAATCAGTCAACGTAACTTTTATGCCCGACACAATGATATTCTTGGGGGATACATCTCCATGAACAAGATCTACCCGATGTAAGGCCCCTAATGCCTGACAGATTTGAACTATCCATCGAAGACATAAGCTCTCTATTGATTCCTCCTGAACGTCCTCAGCATGTAACTCAAAAACGCCCATCAAATCCCATAGAGGGATACCATCGATCCACTGCATGAGTGCGGAAATCTCATTTGGTTTCCACTCATCAATTACTTCGTGTATTACAGCAAGGTTGGGGTGAACACTATATGATTTAACTGTCCGATAAGCTTCAAGATAGTTTGACGCATTTTCCTTGGCATTTATAACCTTGGCGACATAAACTCCGTATTCAGCATTCTTTTCAAGGTTGACTTCCAGAACCTTAAAGGTTTGGCCAATGCCACCACTTCCCAGTCTACTAAGAATCTTGTATTCTCTTTTTTTATCAAATCTACTGATGTATTCATCATGCCAATACTCGGGCGAGAGATTTTCATGCGAAGATGATTCGGTCGGGCTAGTCTTGCTGATAAGGTTATCAAATCCTTTATAAAGTTCCACTAGAGTTATCCGCCGATCAGGCTTATCATCAAGCCCCCTAGATAGAAGATCCAACGCCTGTTGATCTCTGGGATCATCTCCTTTAAACAATACGGATAGGGATGCACACAGCGAATATATGTCTGATCGGGAATCTGCAATCCCACGCCCAGATGCCTTGATTTCAGGAGCCACGTACTCGTCATAACTATCAAACTCTAATGAAGAATCTGAAATACTCTCAAACGAAGATATCTTTACAAACTGCAACTCCGTGAAGATTGGTTTCTCTGTATTAATTCTATATTTTACGTTATTGGGATTAATGTTTCTGTGAATCAAACCATCTTGTTCAACCTCTTTGGGATTGTGCAAGTCGTTGAGAGCCAAACAAATTTCTCTGGCTGCTACCAATCTCTGTTCATGAGTCCAAGAATGGTCTTTTGATAAAGTGTCAATGCTAGGGGCTAACGGGTCAATGATGGAGTAATAATAGAACTCTCCTGGGTAGTCAGGAGCATCTTGAAATGAATCTAGTAATCCGGGAAGATATGGAGATTTTTGGAATTTCTGTAAAGTCTCATATTCCCGTCTTGCTTTCTCAAAGGATTTCTTTTCACTCGAAGCGGACAAATCATAGAGATGAAGTATTACCTTCTCTCGCCTGTACCCATTTTCGCCTTTATAGATTCTATGAAACTGTTCCTCTTTCGGAGATGTGCGTTCGAGATCCTTTATAAGGTTGCCAAATTTCCTAAGGTCACCAGTAAGTGCAATTCTGGAATTTGGTTCAATGAATTTGCATATCTCTTCGAGCTGATTGCCAGTAAATTGTTGTGTCTCATTTATCGACAACAGATCTTGCCAGTCTGACAATGAAAAAAACGACGTCCCCCTAAATATTGTTGGTACCGTGCTTTCCTTTAATGAACTGTATTCTTTGGTTAATAGAAATTTGCCTACAAGAAAATCTATTGGAAATTTCTTTTTCAATCGTGATGAGAGTCTCTTCACTTTAGAATTGAGCTTCTCAGCCTCAGCTTCGGCAACAAGCTGATCACTTTTTAAATACGATTTGTCCCAATGTTTTATTTCAACGATTGTTATCCCTGGAGGACCCAACACAATTAGGTCGATCTCATCAGATAACCTGTTTGCCTGGTATGAGAAAGGGATATTGGTCAAAAATATCCAAGTGTTATCGTTACCTAGTTTTTGAATTCTCGATTTGAGCTTTGAACAGGCGACTCTCTCGCTCTCGTTCGAAAAAGGGCCACACGGAATATGACGAACACCACTCTTGTTCATGTAGGCGCCTCCCCGTTACATACGATGGATCGTTTTCCAAGTGGACAAAAAGGAAGCGGGAACTGTCAAGAAAAGATGTCAACCTTTAAAGGAGTGACAAATTTCTTATGGGATTGTCTATAATACTAGATCATGCTGAGTTCAATTGTAAAGTAGAAATGGTATATGCGGAAAAGAAGAGTAGTAAGACTACAGTAAAGTGATGTAATGGTATGAAAAGGCAGCCGATAATGGACGAAGTCCCAATTTCTGTCAGGCAAGATGACACCCCCTGCTTTAAAAACACGTTGAGCGATGGGGACAAAAGCAGTCTCGCCTTTGCATTCTTCATCGCTGCCCTTGAGCGTAAACCCCACCTCGACAAACAGATCGTTGTCTTCGACGATCCGCTTTCCGGTCTGGACGAGAATCGGCGTCTTGGGACAGTTGCCCTGCTTGCTGACCTTGCTCCTCGTCTGAAGCAACTTTGTGTTTTCACCCACAAACAGGACTTTCTCGGGATGCTGTGTGACAGAATTCCGGAAAACGTGGTGCTTAAGTTGGTGTCCGACACCAAAGGTAGTCGGATAGAAGTCTTTGACATGGAAGAAGAGCGAAGGCCTGAGATTGTCAGACTGTTTGAGGACATGGGAAGGTATCTTGACGAGGACTGCGGACAGACAACGGGCGAAATGCAGGGCAATATTCGTAAGTTGTTTGAGATCATCCTAAAACACAAGTACTATCGCTCTCTAACCGACGAAATCAGGGGTAAGAAAGGCCTGGGCAACCTTATCCTTACGCTTCATAATAAGAAATGCATCAGCGATGACACAAAGAATAAGCTCTTCCTTTTGTGCAGGTTGTCGGATGAAGCACTCCACGGAGATCTGGCACAACGACCTGAAAACATGTTGACAAGACAGGAAATCTGTTGGGCGATTCAAGAGACATTCAACGTTGTGGAAACGGTCTGAAGATGAACAGCATAAGGGACATGCCGGTACATAATCACCCGCGTGACAAACTAGGAGAGAAGGGCGCTTCTGCTGCCACCGATGAGGAGCTTCTTGCTGCCATTCTCGGCATGGGGACAGGCTGGGTTGCTGTCTGCACGATTGGTCACCAGGACCCGATTTTCAAACTCACCCCGGAGATGCTGTATTGCTAAGTTAGGCTTCTTGTAGTTGAGAGTAACTGGGGTCGGCAACGAAAAGAAGTCGAGACGAAACAGGAGGATGGAGCATGGACTACGAAACAGGCAATAGGTGGGATCAAGGTCTTGCGGGACCGGTTCGTAGAATAGCCGAACTCGACCATACGCCAATGCGAGTAATGGCTGGCCCCGGGACGGGCAAGACGTTTGCGTTGATGCAGCGCGTTGCTCGCCTACTCCGGGATGGCACAACGGCCTCGCGAATAATGGTTTGTACTTTCACGCGGACGGCAGCTAGGGATCTTGAGGGTGCGTTACGTCGATTGGGCGTGGATGGAGTAGATCAGGTGCGCGCTAGTACTTTACACGCCTTTTGCTTCGGTCTGTTGGGGCGCGCCGAAGTACTGGAAGCGACAGAGCGTGTTCCTAGACCGCTCCTGAATTTTGAGGAGCGGTTCCTTCTTGTAGATTTGAACCGTGACGACTTTGGTGGAATCCGGGCTCGTAAGCACCGTCTTCAGGCATCTAACGCGGCATGGGCGCGTCATCAATCCGAAATGCCTGGATGGCCTATCGATCCCATCGATAAATCGTTCCATAGGGAACTGGTCGACTGGCTAAGATTCCACAAAGCCATGCTCATAGGTGAGCTTGTTCCGGAGACGCTTCGCTATCTACGAGATAACCCTGCCTCGCCTCATCGCGTCACGTTCGAGCACGTTTTGGTCGACGAGTACCAAGACCTCAATAAGGCGGAACAGGTTCTTCTTGACATTCTTTCGCAAGCAGGAAACCTTACCGTGATCGGTGACGAGGACCAATCCATCTACTCCTTTAAATATGCGCACCCGGAGGGGATTGCTAAATTTAAAGAGTCACATCCCTCCACGCATGACGAGCAACTAGACAAATGTCGCCGTTGTCCACGTCGAGTGGTCGAGATGGCGAATGTCCTGATTGCCAATAATGTGGGCAGAGCGGCACGTAGCTGCCATCCGCTTTCTGACAACCCCGAAGGCGAAGTGCAAGTACTACAGTGGCCCACAATCAAGGGCGAGGCACAAGGGCTTGCCGAGATCATCCGAACGAGAATTATGAACGGGGAAGTGGAACCCGGCAAGGTCCTTGTCTTGGCTCCACGTCGTTATTTGGGTTACGCTGCCCGCGATGCGCTCAAGGACCTTGGGATCAATGCCCACAGTTTTTTCGCCGAGGAAGCGCTAGATGGTGATCCGAAACAGTTTGATAAAAGCAATTCGCAGCAGGCCCTCACTCTGCTTATGTTACTTGGGAACCCCGAAGACCGGGTAGCGCTACGATGCTGGTGTGGGTTTGGCAGCCCATCCCTTCAAAGCAGCGCTTGGGCGCGACTGAGGGAGTATTGTAAGACCAGCGGGGATACGCCCCGGACGGCCCTGGAGCGCCTGGCGCATGGCGATTTGACCATTGGCCGTATAGGTCCGCTCGTTCAAAGATTCCAGAAACTGCAGACCCGTCTTGCCGAGTTAGGGTCAGTCCGCGGTGAAGCTCTAGTCGATACCCTCTTCCCGGGAGACGCGAACTGGACGAGTTTTGTCCGCTCGCTCGCATCCACCATCCAAGGCGACGAATTCGATGCCCAAGCGCTTAGCGAAACAAGGGCTTGCCGAGATCATCCGAACGAGAATTATGAACGGGGAAGTGGAACCCGGCAAGGTCCTTGTCTTGGCTCCACGTCGTTATTTGGGTTACGCTGCCCGCGATGATCTCG
>JAMCYH010000316.1:0-2554 GCA_023474025.1 Deltaproteobacteria bacterium | reverse complement strand
TGAGTCTTCACAAGTCTAAGGGACTCACAGCCGATCTCGTGGTCGTGCTAGGGTGTATAGAAGGTCTCATTCCGATGTTAAAGGACGATACGATCGCTGAGCGTACGGCCTCACTCGAAGAGCAGCGACGTCTATTCTACGTGGCAATCACGAGGACAAGGAAAATTCTCATTCTTTCAAGCGTAACTCGGTTGCCAAAAAAACTCGCACATCAGATGGCTGTCAAAGTACGAAGGGGCAAGGGGACTTATGCAGACACCATTGCTTCTCGGTTTCTCTCTGAGCTTGGGCCAACACGTCCTACCGCCGTACTAGGCACTACGGTTGTGCAAGATTAATTGTCCAGAAAAGATGAACAATGGCGCAAGCGCATAAACGCCTCCTGACCAATTGAAGTAATGGGAGCTGCGGAAATGACAGGGAGAAACAGAAGGAATCAAAGGATGGCGTTCAAGGCGAAGATTGACGTGATGACAGTCCCCAAAGTTGAGGTAATTTGAACTCCCTACATCCCAAAAAAGACAGCGGTGCGAACGTAGCGGAGGTTAAGATTTGAAACTTATTTTGTCGGAACTTCGTCATGACTTTAATGGCTTCTTGGCCTTGACACAACTTTACGCCCAAACCAGGGATTGTCTTTTTGACGAAATCCAGATCGACATGAAACAGACCAGTTGGTTTGACGCCGATATGTGCGCAGCCTTCGGAGCCATTCTTTACAGTATTGGCGATAACGTAAATTCGATAAGTCTGATCAATATACCCCAGAATGTTGAGAAAATATTGTCAAAGAATGGGTTCCTCGGGAACTATGGTCGGAATCGGATTTAAGATACTTGGGGCTCCACAATCCCGTACCGTCGGTTTGATGTGAAAGATGATCGTTATTTTGCCTCGTACATTGAAGAAGAATTCGTTAGCCGTTCTGAAATGCCGAGGATGTCGCCCGGCCTGGTGAAAAAGTTCAGGGAAAGTGTATTCGAGATTTTCAGCAACGCTGTGATTCATTCCCGTACAAAACTGTCGTGAACATAGAAATTAAAACTTCGGATGCGCGACCGTACTATTTGAAGTTAGAATTGTCGGAAACCGACATCTTCGGCGATAGTTGCAAAGGCAGATTCCACATGAATGAAATAATAACCATTTCCTTTTTTGAAATCGTCGGCAGCCCGTTGTGCGTGGCCTCAGACGATGGTGAAAAGGTTTACGAACGAATCCGAAAAGCCATTAAGCAGGGGCGAAGTGTGGCGCTGTCTTTTATGAACATCACGAGCCTGACATCTGCATTCCTAAACACCGCTATAGGTCAACTCTACGGTGAACGATATTGAACCGGATGACCTTTTTCTGCTGAAGCGGGTCGTTGAGACAGCGAAAGCGTATTTTAAGAACCCCAAACTCCATAAGAAAGCCACCGAGGAACTCTTGGGAGGCGTCAATGGATAGCGCCGTTTTCCCTGTTGACCAGTACAATTATTCGGGAAAGGAAGCGCGGCTATTTGACACCAATGTTTGGCTCCTAATTTTTGGCCCCCAATATAGCGCGAACGATCCCAGAACGGTTCGATATTCTTTAGGCTTTAAAAGAATCCTGGCTGCGAAGGCCTCTATTTTTATTGATGCTCTGATTCTTTCCGAGTTCATTGATGGTTCAGGGAAAAAGGACAGTGGTATAGATCAAATCTTCAAACAAATGCCGCCGGGCACGGAAGTCAGGTCAATATGAAAAAGGATGAAGGCAGAAGAGTGAATGGCCAGGTTCCCAGGGGTGAAATCCTGGTTTACCGGACGGATGATGGAAAAATAAAACTAGATGTGCGACTGGAACGGGAGACCCTTTGGATGACGCAAAACGACATGGCTCAACTGTTCCAATGTTCTGTGGACAATATTTCTCTGCAGCCAAAAAACATCTATAGCGAAGGGGAACTGACCCCATCAGCAACTACCAAGGAATTCTCGGTAGTTGGACTGGAAGGGGCCAGACATATTGCCCTCCCACTCACATTTTACAATCGAGACGCTGTCATATCTGTGGATACGGTTCAGGTGTGGCGGCCATCGAAGCGTCGCCCAAAATGATTGAAGCGGCCGTGCGTTTACATCCTGAACTGGCGGGTCGTCGAACAGCTTACCATTTCTTAGGTTTTGATATCGTCGTTCCGGGGATTAGATCTGGGAGTTGAGAAGTCTTTAAAATTGATTCTCTAATTCTTCTAGTGAATGTGGCATACTGATTGAGCTGTTTATTGTCTGATATGTTTTTGTGGATCATGTTGTGTAGGATGAACTCGGGCAGTGAAATACTTGATTCGCAGGATATCGTGACTCGGATTCAACAACCCTTTACACATAGCCATCAGATTCAGCCATTTGTAAGGAGTGTTCTTTACCGCTCCATAATAAAGATTGAACCCATCAATATATAATGGACCCCAAAAACTGGACAGGAGATTAAGGTGGGAAAGCCTACCTTGGAGATGTAGAAAGAACGCTTATCATAGGGAGGCTTGGATTGAATTTCATGAGAAAGAGTTATGACGCCAGTTTC
>JAMCYH010000305.1 GCA_023474025.1 Deltaproteobacteria bacterium | reverse complement strand
CTCCCGTGCTTTATCTATCGATATTGATGAGAAAAATTATCCTTCAGCAATTCAGGAATTAGACAGTCTTTTACGTTTTCATCCGGATAATGCGCAAGCCCTTTTCCGTCGAGGATTTGCCTATCTTAAGGACTCCGATACAAAAAAGGCGCTGGACGATTTTAACAAGGCTCTAGAACTAGACCCGGACCTGAAAGAAATTTATTGGTACAGAGCTGAAACCAACAGGGCTTTGAATCGACCCGAAGACGCCCTCAAGGATTATGAAAAAGCGGAACAGTCTGATCCAAATGACCCAATTCTTTACTTGAATCAAGGCACTATATTAATGGGGATGGGGAGATATTCGGAAGCTCTCGAAGACTTGACTCGTTCAATTGTTTTGGATCCGGAGAATCCCCTTCCCTTTATAAACCGCGCGGTGCTTCAATTTGATACGGGAAACCTGCTTGCTTCCTTGAGTGATCTAAACAAGGCCATCAAACTCAGGGGCGATGATCCGCAGTTGCTGATAAGGCGCGCCTACATATTCAAACTCATGGCCCGCGGCGATAGGGCCCTTGATGATCTGGACACAGCCCTCGCAAGTGATCCCGGGAACCATCAGGCGTTGTTGCTCAGAGGTGGTCTGTATTTCAACGAGACACAGTTGGAACGAGCCATAGGTGACCTGGGTGAAGCAATCAATCAGACCCCTGATGACCCTTCTCCGTACCAGCTCCTGGCCGAAGCGCTACTGCTCAAAGGTGACAGAAAGGCGGCCCTGGAACAGGCTCAATTGGCTCTACAAAGGGACTCATCCTATATTCCGGCATATATAACAATTGGCGATATTCAAATGTCGGATTTAAATTACGATCAGGCTGCGGAAGCCTACTCCCGTGCTTTATCTATAGATGGTAACAACTTTGAGGCGAGGCTAAAGAGGGCCAAGCTTTATATTGCGCTTAAGGATTTCCCTGAGGCTGTTGATGACCTGGATGCGGCGACAAAGATAAATCCATATAGTGGTGAGGTGTATGCGTTGCGATCCCAATGTTACGGCGCGTTGGGAAACCAGGAAAAAGCCCAACAGGATACGTGGCGCGCAAGGGTTTTTGTTAACCGCTAAAAAATAAATAGGGGAACATTGCTGCAATGTTTCCCTATTTTGATCATTCAGGGATTCTCGAAAATCACGGGACTACCGTTTCCTGATAATCCGTTGTTCCCAACACCAGTAATTATCTTTCATCGATGATGCGTTTGGCCTTTCCGATGCTGCGTTCAATCGTGTCGGGCGCCAGAATGTTCACTGGAACATTTATCCCTATAACCTGATGTATCCGTTCTGAAATGCGCTTCGCAATGCCCGCTGTCTTTTCTGCTCCCTCATCGTACAGGTGTTTCTTAAGTTCTGTTTCCACCGTTATGTGGTCTATGTAACCTTTTTTGCCCAGTCGTATCTGATACTGAGGCTCAACTTCGGCAAATTCCATAAGGACTGTTTCAACCTGAGACGGGAACACGTTAACGCCGCTTATTATCATCATATCATCTGATCGGCCCAGTATTTTGTCCATTGTTATCAGGGTCCTGCCGCATTTGCATTTTTCCTTTCTCAGGGAACATATGTCACGGGTCCTGTAGCGAATCATCGGCATTGCCCGTCTCTGCAAAGCGGTAAATATCAGCTCGCCTTCTTCACCCTCAGCTACCGGTTCCAATGTTTCAGGGTCAACTATTTCGGGATAGACATGATCTTCATTGATGTGAATTTGATAGTATTCGCAAGTGAAAGATATTCCAGGGCCACCCAACTCAGTGAGCCCATAATGCTCATAAGCGTGAATACCGCCTCTTTTCTCAATATCATTGCGCATCTCTACGCTCCAGGGTTCAGCTCCAAAATGCCCGGTCCTCAAAGCGGTCTTCTTGATATCTATTCCCATTTTTTCAGCTTTTTCTATTATGGTCAGGCAATAGGAAGGAGTACAACATAAGGCATTACAGCCAAAATCCTGGATTAACATGATCTGCCGTTCAGTCATGCCAGCCCCAGCAGGAACGACGGCGCAGCCAATCCTCGTAGCGCCCTGATGAAATCCAAGACCCCCCGTAAAGAGCCCCATTCCATAGGCGTTTTGAATTATACTATCGGGTCGTACCTCCTGTGCCCAGAGACCCCTTGCCATACATTCTGTCCACTGATCCAGATCTTCTGCGGTATATGGGCCGGTGATCGGTTTGCCAGTTGTCCCCGATGATGCGTGCACCCGGACCACATCCGCCATAGGAACGGCGCAGAGGCCGAAAGGATAATTGTCACGGAGATCAGTTTTTACCGTAAAGGGAAATTTTGCGAGGTCTTCAAGTTTCTGGAGATCAGAAGGTTTAACCCCCTTATCATCAAAGGCCTTTTTGTAAAATGGCACGCGATCATAAACCCACTTTACAGTCTCTTTAAGTTTTTCCAACTGAAAAGTTTTCATGGCTGTTTCGTTCATGGTTTCGAACTTTTCGTCCCAAAACTTCTTAAACATAAGGGGCCTCCTAGAGAGATACGATGATATTTGTTTGGAAAAGAACAGTATCGGAAAGCTGCTTAATCCCTAGAATTACTAGATCTACACGATTGTGTCAAGATAAAACCAACCCCAAAAATCTCAGAGAAAAGCGCAATTTGTCGATGTTAAAATCTTCATAACAGTGAAAGAATGTTCAAATATAAAGTAAGGGCGAATTCGCTACGGTACTTCTCTGTGTATAAATTCATTTCACCAATTCTTTTAACCTGGTAAGCTGATTCGCGGATAAAGCGCCTTCTAAAACAGGTGTAAAGGTAGGCTCGGCCCACAACCCGGCTATTTTGAATATGACATTGATTGAGTGAGGCTTCCTGGATTGTTCAGGCTGATTTTGTTCTGACTTTTGACTCTCTTCTATACCCAGCTTCTTAAGTTCTTTGTCCAGTCCGGTTATCTTTAATAAGCCTTCGTTTTTCTTGATAATATCTTTAACCACTGGGATAGAGCCTATCGCCGCAAGCGGAGCCGAGGATGTTCTTATATAGCTTAGAATGTCAACGTGTTGAGACTTCATGTCTACGTTTCCCATAGCCCCGATTGAAAGTTCAGAAGCCTTTAGTTTGAAATCATCGGTCCTTATGGTACCGGAATCAATGACCAGGTCCGCTGTGGCCGTTTTCAGGTCAAAGGGATTATACTTTTTCATTTCGCCGGCATTGTTCAGAAATGGTTCCACAAGGGCTTCAGCTCTCGAAAGAACGGACCTCAGTTTTTCAGCGGCTAACTTTCCCGGTCCAGCCGAAAGGGATATTTTCCCACTCAGATTTTTGGGATGTTCAAGTCCTGTAAGGCTTAGCGAAGCCTTTACAGGCGCATCGATGGTTCCACGAACGTAGCCTTTAATTTCATTACTCTCAATCGAAGCCCCACTTACCTGGACATCTCCGCTAATTTTCTCGAACATCAAGGGACTTTTTTTGGGCTTATAGTTAACAGATATGAGCTGCATGCGCCCATTTACCGGGAAACCCTTCGCATGGAGATCAAAGGTCAGAAACCCGTGAAATTGTCCTGACAGACCCGAGTAAGTCATTGATGGGAAAAAATTTGCAAGAGCGCCAATTTCGGCTTCACCCGTGTCAAGCTTGAAGAATGTAGATTTGCTGGACATTTCTCCAGTCACAATGCCGTTGAATCCAGGGGTCTTTATCCTTGCCTGAGTAACATGGATCTCACCCGGACTTCGTGTCCCGGACGAAATAAGCTCGAGTTCGAGGCCACGTTTTTTGACAAGCCAGTCGCCAAGCGTAAAACGGACATCCTTGAGTGGCGCGCTAAATGACCATTTCAGCGATTTTGGAGAACCGGTGAGCCTAAAACTGAAATTTCCGATTCCATCCATATTAAATGGAAGCCTGGATGGCAAGCCAATCAGCTCCGCTGCCTCATGGCTTAGAGTAAAATTGCCTTGTATATCAAGTTCAGGTTCCAGAGAATTAAACTTTCTTACGTAACCTCCAGCAAATATCAGACTTCGCTTATTGCCGGGAAGTGAAATTTTCAAAGACAAGTGTTTTAGATCCAATGATTTCTTTAACTTGTCAATTTCCATATCCAGATTGACCGGGCAGCCGTCAACAGGTTGAAATCCTGAAACCAGTTTAATAGTGGTATCCTGAACCCTGACCTTGACACTCAGTTGCTTTAACAGGTTGTTCAAAGGCTTCGACGAATCCAATGAAATGACTGTGCTGGCTTTAAAACCAGCCTTTATACCGGTTTCTTTTTCAAAGATCGATTTATATGACAAGCCTGCAGCGGAAAGGTCTCCGTTAATGTCAAGTTTTAGCCCCATTGCGGGACCGCTCAGGCGAGCATACATCGGGATGGGGCCCTTGAGGTTGAAGTCCTTGGGCAAATCAATTCCCACAGGCCGAAGCCATGAGCCATCGATGTGTATTTTCGAACTAAGGTCAAAGAACCTATGACTTGAAAAGGGGTCCTTTATGGCTCCATTGATCGATATCAGCTTGTTGGCCGCTTCGTTGTGGATATCCAGGTTTCTGATCAAAAAAGAATTGGGCGTGAGTTCGAAAGATAAAGTCGCGGCCAACTGTTTTCCAAGAAATGTATACCTGCCAGATGTTGGGAAATCATTGAGTCGGGCCGACCCGATTGCGGACCATCCGGCTGATTGTGTCCATGAACCTTGAAAGTTTAAATTAATTGATCCATTAGGACCAAATTGATCAAGAATTTCCTTGGGTACAACTTTTACCACTCCTGAAACAGGAACCGTGTCAGAATCTCCCTTTATGGTCAGTTGTTCAATACGGCTGTAGTCTGGAGCCAAAATCCCTGACGCGCTGAACCGTAATCCTGATGAGCCATTTGCCTTAAACATCCCCGCCGAAATATCAATTTTGGGGGAATCGCCCTTTTGCAGGCGCACGTTGAGCGCAACGTCTGTTACCTGCATACGGTTAAGCCAAGCTGAGGCCGATGGCGGCAGGAACCATGGACTTTGTAATTTGGCGTAAGCCAGTTGGCTTTTTATGTCCGCATTTTCTATTGAAGAGAAATCCTGGCTTACCTTTACAGCGCCCCTGGTTACAAGTTCGGAAGTTTCTATGCCAGGTAGGTGAGGTATTCCCGTAATGGTAAAGTCAAGCGAGTTGTCCTGTCTTCTAATGGCCCCGTTAATCTTTTCGAAGGAGAGTTGGACAGGTTTCATAAATCCAACTGTAGCTGATTGTACTATGGCCTCTGAAGATTCAATTTCTATGTCCTTTATCGGCCAGGAAAACTCCCGTCCCTTAGCCGCTTTGGCCAGCGTCCTTTTGGCAGGTTCCACTTCCATAGGAGCCTTTTTAGCCATGCCGGTATTCTTGTCAGACTCAATCGATAATGGCTGTTCGGCTCTTTTGGGGAAAACACTCTCGATATTACCCTCGCTGTCCCGATATACACAAAGCCTGGCTGATGTAATTTTTAAATTGTCAAGCGATGGACTACGACTGATGAGACTCCATAATCCCACATTAAACCGAAGACTGCCTGCGGAAAAGAGTTCGCGTTTAGACTGGTCGTTAATCACGATATTTTTGACGACGGCGTTGATTAAAGATGGAAAGCCGAACCGAAATTCGACAGTCCCAACTGAGACCTGATGGCCAGTGGTCTCACTGAGTTTCGTTTCAATGGAGCCTTTCACAAAATTGCTCTCCGGCAGGAATCGGGAGAGCATGAAAAGGCTTACGCCCAAAATTATGAAAATCACCAAAACAACTGTAATGGTCTTTTTGAAGAAATTCATTTTCGTCTTGACTGTCTTTCCTTTTCTAACGGTTCAAACCTGAGCAAAGAAAGATACTTACCGTTTCCAGCCCAGTGATACCAGCGCCCAGGTTTTCAGAGAATCCAAACACCTTGGGTCCAGCCTCAACCGATGGCGCCCGCCGGGTATTATTTCAAGCCTGGTTATGCCAGACGGAGCCTGTCCGTAAAGTTCCTCAGCCTGCTTTACTGGAATCAGCTCGTCATCGGCCCCATGCATTATAAGCAGTGTCTTGCCTTTAAAGTATGCGATCCATCGGCTTGGCCGAATTTCCACGAAGCTGTTCATCCACTTCTGTTGATCGGAAGGAAACTCAGGGTTCCTGATAATGCCCCTTTCCTTGAAATCCTTTATCACAGCGTCGACATCTTTCTGGAAGAACTCGAAATTCGAAGGAGTTCCAACTACGGCCAAACCGTAAACATCTGGATTGTCCGCCGCCACATTGATAGCCGCGGCGCCTCCACCACTGAAACCGACAAGCATTGTCCTCGTAGGATCAATAAACGGGGTATTCAGTATCTTGTCCAGGATTGCCCTGAGATCCCTGGTCCAGCCCATCATGTCGAAATCTCCGCCTGAGTCGCCACATCCTCTGAAGTTAAAGATTACGGCCGCCATGCCGAGGGAACTGAAATCCTCAGCTAGTCCCTCATACCCAGGATCATCGGAGGGCCTTGGCGAGCCACTTCCAGGTATCCCGTGACAAATGATTACAGCAGGATATAGCATACCCGGTTTTTGGACAGGAAAGTAGATCATGCCTCTCAACGTTATACCGTCCGACGCCAGGGAAAACGGCTCAATGAACCTGGATGTTACTGCATCCACATGAGAATATCCTTCAGGAGGCCTGTTTATTCTGAGGGCTTCCAACAATTTCTGAAACGCATTGCGTATAAGGTTGAATTCCATGAACAGTTCCTATAGAGCATATTCAGCGCATCGTTGATGTAAGCGCGTGGTCGGGATTGGTCAAGGGGGTTTTTTTGTAATGGGCTAATAGGTTTGTTATATTAATAAAAATTATATCTACCATTTTGAGAAAATATGGCGTTTAGAGGCTATTAAGCTTGTATAGTAATAATTGTATAAAATCAAGTGTCGGGTTAAACTCCTGGTTTGTTATGAAAAATTAAAAGAACTCTATTAGTTGTTGCAAATTAACTATCAATAGTTTAAGGGTTAATTGATTTTTTGATGGTAACCTATGAGTCTAGAAATAAATAAACCTAGATTATCTCGATCTTCAATTCCTTTAATAGCGCTTTGCATCCTTTTCGCCATAAGGTTGGCCTTGTGCGCAGAGTCTTCAGACGCTCAGATATGCAAGCCTGAACTTCTTGATTGCCCTGCTATTGAAATTGGTAACGCCGGCGTTTTCAAGTGGACTTGCAATCATGATCAAGCCCGAGGAGAGGGGTTTTACATAGTGTTTATAAGACCATCAGGAACTTATGTGTTGCTCAAAGTCCCTAAAGGGAGAACTACTTTTGAGTTTACACCTGATGTTCCAGGGACATGGCGTTGGATGGTTATAAATACACATCCTGACAGAACCAAATCTGATGTTGAATCAACCCCTGGTTATTTCCAGGTAGTTAACGCTGACGCAGCTAAGCATTGAGCGCCTTGTCGTTAATGGCTTGGTAACTGGATCTTTGCGCTGCAACAAAACTCGCGTTTTTTTGGATCAGCAATTTCGGCGCCG
>JAMCYH010000253.1 GCA_023474025.1 Deltaproteobacteria bacterium | reverse complement strand
CGCTTGTCTCCCGTAGTTCCTAAAAAGAGGACAATTCATTTGCTATAAAAGCGGACATTTCTATTTGTTGCTAACAACAGTTGGCCACAGCTAGCCGACGACACGAATTGATCATTTGCAGATGAAAGAGTTATCTGTTTGATTCGTAAAATCAATTTTCCGAATTGTCGATGGCCCAGGGTAAAGACATTTCTCTGTTCCTTTTACCCGAAGTAACCTTTAAGGACTTTATTCCATCAGTCTCAATGGTGATAGCTCCGTCCCTACCAGTCCAGAATATCTCAGATCCAACATCTTTGAGACGACTTAGGACATCCGGGTTGGGTAAACCTCCACGAGGTGGATATTCAGCCGATACTATTGCTATTCGCGGACGTACTACAGACAAAAGCCTTTTAGAAGTAGCGCTGGTCTTTCCTCCATGGTGAGGTACTTTCAATATCGTAGCCCGAATTTTAGCGTTCGATTTTAATAGTTCTTCTTCACCGTCCCGCTCCAGATCTCCGGTAAACAATACGGAAAATTTCCTGTAATCTACACGCGCTACCACAGACATATCATTTAGTTTTTTCCCAACAAGAATAGGACCTGGATGTAGGAAAGCAATGTCGATTTCGCCAATAGAGATTTTCTCCGGGGAAGTGATGGTCGGCATCATTTGTACAGCGTTACAACTTACAAATGAAGACAGTTCCTTTACGGCTTGTCTTGAATCTCCGGAAGGATTCAAAAAAAGAGTTTTGGTGTTGAAATTCTTCATGGTTGTGAGGGCTCCTCCCATGTGATCCGACTCCGGGTGACTTATAATGATCGCGTCGAGCCTGCGGACCACCTGCCAGAGCAGAAATGGAGTAATGATTGATTGCCCTGAATCGAAATATGGAGTCTTTGGCCCTGCGTCAACAAGGATGCCAGAAGTTCCAGGAGCCTTTATGAAAGCTGAGTCTCCATTTCCGACATTCAGAAATACTATTTTAAGATTATCGGATCTGTCCTGGATTATTTGTCCGATGGTCAACAGGACTACGAATACCATCCAACTTGAGGCTACAAACAAGGCGCTGAGTCTTCCAGGTCTAACTATATGATAAAATGTTATAAGAGTTGTGGAGGAAGCCAAGATCAATCCGAGATCGCCGAGATTTGGTATTTTCAATGTGGAGCACGGCAAACTGTCTGTAATCAACGCTATTTTAATTACCAACCATACAAACAAATCGGCGGGGCATATCAAATAACCGCCTATTAGAGGACTAATCGCACCCACGAAAGCTGAAACCAGCCCTATCGATAAACCTAGAGTGAGTGCAAAATCGGAGACCAGGTTAGCGGGGATTGAATAAATCGGGACTGAGTGGAATATATGAATCACTAGTGGAGTGATCGCGACTGTCGCCGCAAGAGAACTAAAAACCAGCGAAAAAGCAGGTCGTCTAATCAAATCTAGAGAAAGAAATGTTTTTGTGTAGTGTCTGGTAGAATTTTGATAGGTCTTGATTTCAAGATCTTTGCCCGACGATGATCCCAAATGGAACAGTGGGCTCTGAACAATTAACAATATGCCTGCAACTGCGGTGAAAGATAGTTGAAAACTTGGTGTAAAAATGGATAGCGGAAAAAAAAGAAGAATTAGAATAGCGGATATGGCAAGGCTGTTCAGAGAATCCCAGCGACGTTCCGTAAGCACAGCGACTGCTAGAGTTATCCCCACCACTCCGGCTCTCATCGCCGGAGGCTTCAGACCTACCAATAGACAGTAAACGCTTATAACCGGAATGCAAAAAAACGCTGCTATCTGGGGTAGAGGGATCCAAAGCATGATATTGGGAGCCATTCGAAGCAGAATCTTGACCATGAAGAAAGTCATGGCCGCTACTATTGTTACATGGGAGCCTGAAGCTGAAAGCATGTGAACCAAGCCGCTGTTAGAAAAGGCCTTGTTGAGTTCGCTACTGATTTCAGCCCTGTCACCCAAAATTATTCCCTTGTGAATAGCCTTGATGGCGTTAGCGTCGCTATCTTTGAATAACATTCCGGATTTGTTTTCAATAAAAGCCGACATTGCCATACGGAGTCTGGAAAGCAACGCAGATGGGGAAAATGCCCAGGCGGCCTTTAATATAACAAGGGCGTCCGGACCACGCGCGTTGACAAGCCATGCAATCCCTTCGCTCTCACAGTCCGCCTCCCAGTTATATTCCCCCGGATTGCCACGGTTAACAGGAGTTCGTATGCTTGATCGAAACGATATTCTATCTCCTGACAATATGGGTGTGCTGTTTTCCCTAAGATTAAGTCTGCCGTAACCTGGAAGAGATTTATGCGTTTTAGCAAGATGTCCTGATTTTAGCAGTATGCTTCTATGTCCGTAATTGCTTCCCAAAACGCGCGCGACAGTCGCTTGTACTGCCTGTTTCTTCGCGGAAACAAAACGAGAACCGTCAATTCGTGAAGAATCAAAAGTAGTAGCGAGGCCTATGAGCGCGAACGAAAACAAAACGCACAACCACATTAAAAACAAACGCCTGATAGCAAAGGCGCCTACTGCCACTATCATTGCCGACAGCAAGGTCGTGAAAATTTGCGGGTTCGACGCTTCGGACGATCGATGGCCCAAGAGTATACCAATCACGAGCCCTGTCAGCGCTAAAAAGGCTGGACGTGTAGCCACCCACTCCCCTAGAAGTTCTTCGATCTTATGCATTGCAAATATTTTTTATAATTTTTGTAACAAGGTGTTCAATTAAAGATTGAATAATACTTTAAGCGATTTCAAAAAAATGTTGCAGATCATAGCGCTAATGTTGAATAAACCCTTGATCCTTATAACTCGTGATGATAATCGAAATGTGACGATTTGGCACGAACAAAGTGTAGGCTTTCAAAGAAATCGTTTCTTGATCATTGTGATATAATAGATATTGGATTAGAAAGAAGAAAAGCTTCATTAGCTGTTTCAGGATGCTCACCTTATTTTAAACCGGAAGGGTTTTAAAAAATTATGGAATCTTTTGGATCATACCTTAAAGGACTAAGAGAAGAAAAAGGTAGGACTCTGGAAGATATTTCGGTCAGCACCAAAATAGCTTTAACCAATCTTGATTTCCTCGAGCATGATCGATACGACCTTTTACCTCCAGTTGTTTTTGTAAAGGGATTTGTAAGGTCCTATGCAAAAGAACTTGGGATCGATCCGGAAGAAACGGTTAAAGGGCTTGAGAATTTTATCACAACCTGTCAGCCTGAAACTTATTCCGATGACAAATCCTCGACTGTAAACAATGAAAGCTCTCATGGATTGGCATTTGTTCAGAACATATGGTTTACCAGAATCCTCACTGTGGCGGGCTTTATTTCTCTTTTGATTCTAATCTTAACTGGTGTTAGCCGTGTTTTTCTGGATAGTGAAAAAAAGTCCCGAACTTCGGTAAATACTTCCGGATTTTCGCTCAGCGCGCAATCGAACCGCGTTGAAAAGCCTTCAACGTCTTTAACAAATGTTCAGCCTTCTCAAACTGGGAAAAAGGTTCTCGAAATTAAGGCCATAGCTAATTCGTGGGTTCGGGTGGAGTCTGATACAGGTCCCGCGGAGGAAATAATAATGTCTCCAGGAGACATACAGGTTTTTACTGCAAAAAGCAGCTTTAGGGTTATTACGGGGAACGCTGGTGGTATCAGACTCAGATTTGATGGTCGAGTAATGCCGGTTCTCGGTAAATCAAACCAAACGTTAGCGTTAACTCTACCTTAATAATATTTAAGATATTCATTAGTCAGGAGAATTAATGTCTGGAAAAGAAATAAAACTCCTTTTGGTTGTTCCTATAACGAATCAGGAGGATTTAAATTTTGTTGTAGAAGCAGAGGAATGGCACACTGTTCAAGATATTTTTAAAAAAACCGGCACATCCTTTCTCCGTGACTGGAATGGCAATTATGTTATAGACCTGGATGAAATTCCCTGGAAAGCGACCCCTGAAGAACTCAATGCCCTTGAAATCATAGAAGGCAAAGTAATTACTATAACTGAATCCAAGTACAGGATCTCGACACCCAAAAAGCTCTATAAAGATAAGCAATCCGTATATGTAATTGAAACAGATGTAACAGATTTATTCAATTAGGTTCCTAATCTGTTTCTAACACATACGAATTAAATTAGTTATAGCGGTCGTAAGCAAATAAAAAGAATGGGGGATAAGAGGATGAAGAACAACAAGGCTCGATTCAGGCAACAGAAACGGCTTACGGCTTTGAAAAGACGTCGCAGAGTATCAGTATTGTTTCAAGACAGAGGGCTTGAGAACGAGGGGATGTATTTCTCCGTAGCAGGTTATTACAATCGTTCGGAAGCAAAAGTCGAAGCCCCTCAGACTTGATATTGATCGATGCGACTTTTTGTCAAAATAATATAATTGACGAACAATTATCAGTTAATAGGTCTTTTTGCCGCGGTGCTGGCAGGTGAGATCGGTCACCTGGATTACTCTCAATGCTCCAATTTTGTTGAGTCTGCCTGCGCCCGCTGTCTAGACCTCCAATCTCCGATCGAAGACCTGGATTCAGAAATTCTGCAGTTTAATTTGGTCAGGTACTCCAAGCTCCAATTTGAAGATCGTCAAAATCTCATCTTGAAATCATTACGTATGGCTAAAAAATGGCTCGCTAAAGGAGTCCGGGTTCATCTTTGCATTGATGAGCCAAAACTTCGCTCTTGCATTCATCTTTTCAAGGTCATTTTCTCTTTTGGCGCTCTCAATATTCTCGACAACCCGACAGTAATGATAATGAATTCCCGACCCGGCAGAAAAGTCCGTTCAGATTCCCCGTGGCTGGTAAAGACCGCAAGTTTGGCTAGATATTCAATGGAGCGCAATTGGACGCTGGTTTCAAGCTATGGTTCCATTCCTTATTTTGTAGTTAGTTGGCTTGCGAAGGGACATGACCTCATTGTCGTATGTGACGGCGCTCTGCCATTCATGAATACTCAAGAGGCGGAAGCGAAATTCTACAATGAATTTTCTGATTTTTTTGATATGGGAAGAACACTATTTTTATCCGGATTCACCCGGGGAGGCTTACCAAAACTCAAGGACCGGTGGATCATTAGGGACGAGATGGTCGCGGCTATTTCCAAGATTATGGCGCCGTCCGAAATTAGACCCGACGGAATTATGTCAAGGTTGTTACAATCTGCTCATTCGACCGATAAGGTAGTGATTACTGATTTCCTAAAGAAAACTGGAAAAGTTGTTTCACGCAATAGATTGGGATCCAAGACCTCAGCAAACTTGCCTCAGTTTTTTGTGCAAAGACTACACGACGATGCCGATGGAGATTTGCTCTTCCATTATACCAGGGCATGTTTCGGTCCGTGGCCAGGCCAGTCCTGGTCAAACTATTTGTCCGACCTTATGAGCCATACTGCCGGGTCGGCTCACGACGCGTTGGATACTCTGATAAGAATATTAACTGAACGTAAGATTAGAGCCAATGGGACTTGGACTCGAGGGTCGACGCCGGTTGTATCGTTTACGGAAAATGGGCCCACACAACTCGGCGCTATCCGCAAATGGAGACGGGGCTTGATTAGATATACCTTTGAACCTTACTCTATAGGGTTTTCAAGGAAGGTCCTGCTTGAAAAAGGGATTAGAAAAGTTGTTTATGGAACAGAGCAAGACTTCACGACCTTGCGCCAAGATAGTAAACCTTTCTTCCAGTTGGCTTCAAGTTCCTGTAGCGACTGGACACCGGAAAAGGAATGGCGATTGCTTGGGGATCTGGATTTTCATGGGATGGAAACTTCGGACTGGTTTGTCATTGTTCCAGATCATGAAAGCGCCTGCAAGATATTGCGTAGTGTAATCATAATAAATTTGAGGATATATGTGGCAAGTTTCGAAACAGCCAACCTGGTGTAAATCACGAAAGCCAGTTCAGTAAACAGGAACTAGAAATCGACTGATGAAAATCGTGTTTGGAATAGCGCAATACCTAATGGCATTTATTCTCGGCGTAATCGTCGGAAGTCTTGTAAATGCGGTTTCTAGACATTTCCTAAACGGACATTCTAATACAAATGACGGTTGGACACAGTTGCGAAGTTTGAAAGCGCTATTGCCCATCACGGTGGTTACACTTGTAGATTCATTTTCCCAAGAAAAATTGACTCCGGATCGCTCGATCGGGTGTACGCGTAATGAAGTCATAGTGGAGTTAATTTGTGGTATCGGCTCCGTAGCGATATTCATAAAATTTGGTTTTAGCTCCTCATTCTTTGCGCTCATATTCTTTTGCGCATCGCTTCTTGCAATATTCAGGATAGATCTCGACAAGATGATTATTCCGGATGCGATATCCGTCAACGGTGTGTGGCTGGGCTTTTTACTGTCGGCGACAGGTTCAATTCCTTATATGGATTGGAAGTTATCGTTGTACGGGACCGTATCAGGGGCTGTGATCTTGTATGTCCCAGCTTATGCATACCGTTTGATCAGGGGTTCGGATGGATTAGGCGGTGGAGACATAAAGCTAATGAGCATGGTTGGCGCATTTACTGGGATCCAGGGGGTCATATTTACGCTATTTGTGGCGTCTTTGGCAGGTTGTCTGGTAGGTTTGACAGGTTTTATATATAGGCGGATCTCCGCAAATTCCCTGATTCCGTTCGGTCCTTTCATTAGTTCATCCGCGATTATGTATGTGTTTTTTGGTCAAACGATAATCCACGATTTCTTTGATCTTCTTGGAAACTTGTGACTTCATCATATTTTTTGGAACAGGGCTTCGTTCGCTCTAATGCATTGGCCAGCCCTGAATTCAAAAACATTCCCATTTAATTTTTTTGATTCCTAACAATTTACTAACAATTACATTTCACAATAAATACCGATGATTTTATCGATCCCGTACGAATGTTGAAATAAAACGGAGGAATGAAGTGTTCTTGCGAATTTTAGCATTGGTGATTTTCAGCGCCATGGCTTTAGTACAGACGTCTTCAGCTATGGATCTTGATGCTGCTTTGCCTGCATATCAAAAAGTGAGTGGGGTCTCAGGAAATCTCAAATCAGTCGGCTCAGATACTTTAAACAACCTGATGACCTATTGGGCGGAAGGATTCAGGGCCGCATATCCCGGAGTAAAAATTTCAATCGAAGGGAAAGGATCTTCTACCGCGCCTCCTGCGCTGATAGAGGGCGCTGCTCAATTCGGCCCTATGTCACGGGAGATGAAATCCAAGGAAATTACTGATTTTGAGAAGAAATTTGGTTACAAACCTTCAGTTGCCAGAGTCGCTGTCGATTCCCTTGCGGTATTTGTTAACAAGGACAATCCTGTAAAATGTCTAACGCTACAGCAACTTGATGCTATATTTTCAAGAACGTGTAAAAGTGGAACCAAGGAAATAAAGACCTGGGGAGACCTTGGCCTTAAGGGTGAGTGGGCGGATAAACCAATTTCAGTCTACGGTCGCAACTCCGCAAGCGGTACTTATGCCTATTTCAAGGAAGTCGCTCTATTCCACGGTGATTATAAAGACACTGTTAAGGAGCAACCCGGTTCTTCGGCCGTCGTCCAGGGTGTAGCCAATGACAAATATTCAATAGGATATTCAGGTGTTGGATACAAGACGCCTGATGTAAGGGTAGTCCCTCTGGCGTTCAAAGAAGGAGCCAAATGTTTTGAGGCAAATGCTGAAAACGCCTACGACGGAAATTATCCACTTGCAAGGTTTCTTTATATTTATTTTAACAAGAAACCTAATGATCACCTGAATCCATTGATGGCTGAATTTTTAAAATATGTTTTTTCAAAACAGGGCCAGTTGATAGTCGTTAAGGACGGCTTTTATCCTGTTTCAAAGGCCCTTGCTGACGAAGATCTTGGAAAAGTAGGATTGAAATAGACTTTAAATTATCGACTGGCCTAATATTCGTGAGGAGTAGACGTGACGATTGCGCCACTCCTCACGATTGTTTTTTTGGAGAGTTTTGTAAAGACGTGAATCACTCCTAAATGGCGGGCTAAATTCAAAGGATTACAAGATGCGAACATTTGGCATGGAAGGCCGTAAAAGGACCAGCCCATGGGTGCTTTTCGCTGACAAATTGGCGGACAGGACAATTACGGTAGGTGGCGCGCTGGTCATTGCCGCAGTTATGGGCATGACGATCTATCTTGTCTACGAGGTTCTGCCTTTGTTTGGGGGTGGCAAAGTCCTTTCAAGCCACGAATACAACTCCCCGCTTAAATCCGCTGATATCATCGATTTGACAGTAGACGAGCACAACACAATAGTCGCGGCTGTTTCCAGAAACGGTGAAGTTCATATATGGCATCCTGAAACAGGGGAGTCTCTGAAAAGTCTCTCGTTCGATTTTGCTGATAAACAGCTTACTGCCATTGGTAAAACCATCGACAACGATCATCTCGCATTCGGGTTTGCGGATGGAACTGTCAGATTGGGAGAAATAGATTTTAGAAACGAAATCCTACCGGCAGAACAACTCCCTAAGGAATTAAAAAAACTTAACGAGCGCGATAGCATTGGAACGGCAGCTGTTTTCTCAAAAATCCCTGGCAAAGGCTTCAGAAAGGTGTCTGTCGAGATTAAACTGGATTCTGAAATAAAGATGTCCGAATCAGCTAGTCCCATTGTCGCGCTGGATTATCGCCTCGTTGATTTCGGTGACCGACCCAAGAGTTATCTTCTAGGAGCCGACGCGTCAGGCCAGGCCCATCTTGTTATAACCGAAACAAAAACCAATATGCTGACCCGTGTTCGCACTACCCAGGTCAACAGGATTGCGCTACCAATTCCCAAAGAAAAAGAAGATTTCAGGTTTGCCATCATTAACGATACCGTTGATGTTGTCATGCTTGCAGACCGTAGGGGACGCGTGTTCAGATATGATGTCCACAACGAGTCCAGTCCGGAATTGGCCGAGACCATCACGGTAGTTCCGTCGGACAGTGAACTCACGGTTTTCAGCACATTGTTGGGCGCACGATCTATAGTTGTAGGAGACTCAACTGGAAATTTGACGATCTATTTTCTACTCAAAAGGGGCGACGCCAGCGCAACTGACGGCATAAAGATGATTCCAACCAGAGAATTTCAGCCGCAACCTTCAGGAGTAAAAGGCTTCAGCCCGAGTCAGAGTGGTAAGACATTTGCGACCTTGAATGGTAACGGCGCAATAAAATTAATTCACGGAATCAGTCAAAAATCGATAATTCAACTCGGAGGGTCGTCAAACAGCTTACGTGCGGACGTAATTGCGCTTTCTCCCCGCCTGGATGGATTAGTCGCCATCGGTGGAGACGGAAAAGCTGAATTCTGGCAACTGTCAATACCCCACCCGGAAATTTCGTGGAAGACACTGTTCGGTAAAGTTTGGTATGAAGGATACCCCGGACCGTCATATACGTGGCAATCTACAGGAGCTACCGACGCTTTTGAACCCAAGCTTTCCCTGATTCCCCTCATATTCGGGACACTTAAGGCGACTTTCTATTCCCTGCTATTTGCTGCCCCTCTTGCGCTTTTCGCTGCTGTTTATACGTCTGAATTTGTTCCCAATCATGTACGTGGAAAAATTAAACCTGTGATGGAGGTCATGGCTTCTCTGCCTTCTGTAATCCTTGGTTTCGTAGCCGCGATGGTTCTTGCTCCGGTAGTAGAGTCATGGATTGCCGCAGTACTGCTAGCTTTTGTAGTAATGCCATTGTGTCTTATAGCGTCTGCGTTTTTATGGCAAATGCTCCCGGTACGAATCAGTATCAAACTCGACGGAGTTCCCAAGTTGTTTTTTGTGGGTATGGTTGTAGTTTTAGGACTAACTGTGGCGTATTGGGTCGGACCATCCTTCGAGAAATTCTTTTTTAGCGGCAGTCTTAAATCCTGGCTTAATAGTGATAAAGGTAGCAGTGCGCCTTTCTTGTTCATCATGATCTTTCCGATAGTTGCGGCTGGCTTTACCTACGTGTATTCAAGGACCATCGCTGCTTCTTTCAACAACCATGTTAAGACATTGAGAACGCCTTATGGATCTATTGTAGACTTTGGCCGCTGGTTGGTTTTCCTCTTGATAACAGGTGTTTTATCCTATGCGTTGTCAGGGTTGCTTGGTTTAGCCGGTGTTGATCCTCGTGGGTCCATTGTTGGTCCCTATATCCAGCGCAACACCCTTGTAATTGGCTTTGCCATGGGTTTTGCCGTCATACCCATTATCTATACCCTAGCTGAAGACGCCTTAAACGCCGTTCCCGATCAGCTTCGTTCAGCTAGTCTAGGTTGTGGAGCGACGCCGTGGCAAACAGCGATATGGGTTGTTTTACCCACTGCTATCAGTGGGGTGTTTTCAGCTATCATGATCGGAATGGGTCGCGCTGTCGGGGAGACAATGATTGTCGTGATGGCTACAGGCAACACCCCTGTTATAGATCTCAACATATTCAGCGGGCTTAGGGCCTTGTCAGCCAACATTGCCGTTGAGTTGCCCGAAGCGCCCAAGGATGGAACGCTATATCGAACCCTCTTTCTGACCGGATTAGTTCTGTTTGCGATGACATTTGTTATAAATACTTTAGCTGAGTTGGTTCGTCAGCGTTTTCGGAAGAGAGCTCTAAAACTCTAGGGTCGGTCTTATGAACAACGAAAATAAACACTCTCGCGTCGATAATATCCAGCGCCGGAGAAATCGTGACTTTAAATCCCGTGGCGAACCATTCCTTTGGATATTGGGTGGGTCGCTGGTTATAGGTTTGATGATGATAGTCGGTTTCGTGGCCCTGATTCTTTATAATGGCCTGCTAACCTTCTATCCAAGCCGAATCGACGTTGTAAAACTTACCAATGGTTCGGTCGTAGCAGGGGAGTTGGTCAGGCATGAAACATACAGGCCTGAACCGGATAAAATTGCCACTCTGCCAGAGGCGGCCAAGAAAGAACTGAAAACCAGTAATGGTTATCTGAAAAGGTATTTGTATAAAACTGGAAACTTCGACCTGTATAATGAAGATTATAGATGGATATCTGATTATGAGATCAAGAAAATTTCCCAGCCTCAGGATATGGTGTACGTTGAAAGAATGGAGTGGGGGCCATTTATTGGAAAGATTAATTCGGTTGATCTAAATGGAGCTTTAATCGACAAGGACAAGCTTTCATGGCAAAGGCTTCGCAAGGCCCATAAAGAAGCCGAAAAGCGACGCCAACGAATTCAAGGGATAGAAAAGGGACAACTTTTAGTAGTAAACCATTATGTTGAAAGCAACAGACTCTCTCTAAAAAAAGTTGAATTGCGAGATGGGGCGGACAGCCAAGCTTATAAATTGGCGGAAAAAAAATTCGGGGCAGAAGACACCAAGCTGGAAACTGAATATAGGGAACTGTCCAGTGAAGCCGAGGCGCTAAGACAGATAGATTCAAAATACACGATTACGATATCGGATGTCGAAAACAAAAAAAAGGAAATGAAACTTTCCGATATTGTAAGATTTTATCGTGCAAACCAGCTTTCTTTCTGGAACAGGCTTGGAATTTATTTTTCGAGATGGGTGGAATTCCTTACTCAGGAACCCCGAGAGGCCAATACCGAGGGAGGAGTGCTTCCCGCCATTTTCGGGACTTTTTGCATGACAGTCCTTATGGCTCTGATTGTTGCCCCTTTTGGCGTGATAGCCTCCCTTTATCTGAGAGAATACGCAAAACAGGGGCGGCTGGTTTCGGTAATTCGGATCTGTGTCAACAATCTTGCGGGCGTGCCTTCGATAGTTTATGGAGTCTTCGGTCTGGGATTCTTCGCTTATGTGCTAGGTGGCAGCATAGATCAGATTTTTTTTCCTGAAAGGTTTCCCAATCCCACCTTTGGCACAGGTGGTTTGCTGTGGGCGTCATTAACTCTCGCGCTTCTTACCGTCCCCGTTGTCATCGTTGCTACCGAGGAGGCCCTTGCCGCAGTTCCACAATCCATGCGAGAGGGGTCTCTAGCCTGCGGAGCCTCTAAATGGCAAACCATCAGGCGTATTGTATTGCCAAGAGCGATGCCTGGTATAATGACGGGCCTGATACTGGCAATGGCCAGGGGGGCCGGTGAAGTTGCTCCGTTAATGCTGGTAGGAGTGGTGAAGATGGCCCCAGAGTTGCCAATAGATCAATTCCCTCCGTATATTCATCTGGAACGGAGTTTCATGCACCTTGGGTTCCACATTTTCGACCTTGCTTTTCAGTCCAGAAACTCTGGAGCGGCAATTCCAATGGTTTACGTTACCACGCTATTGCTGATCGTCTTGGTATTCTCAATGAACATCGTTTCTATTATTGTTAGAAATCGTTTGAAGAGAAAGTTTTTTACAGGCCATTTCTAGGAGATCCCAATGACGTCGAGGTATCAGGCAAGCGATTCAACCGTTTATCATGAAAGGAGAGGTGAACAGGGGGACTTACTGGCCATCCAGAATTTTAATTTGTGGTATGGTAAGACTCAGGCTCTTTTCGATGTAACCATGACAATTCAAAGAGGACTCGTAACCGCTTTGATAGGACCGTCAGGTTGTGGAAAATCAACGCTTTTGAGGTCTATCAATCGGATGAATGATCTCATTGATGGCCTGACAATAGCCGGGACAATGACTATTGACAATGAGGATATATATGGTTCCGGAGTCGACGTAATAGCCCTGCGAAAAACAATGGGCATGGTTTTTCAAAAACCGAACCCTTTTCCAATGTCTATCTGGGAAAACATGGCCTATCCTCTTAGGGTTGACGGTGTACGAGACAAAAAAATCCTCGCTGAAGCGGTCGAACAGGCCCTGAAAAGCGGGGCTCTGTGGGATGAGGTCAAAGACAGACTCAACGCAAACGCTCTGGGTTTATCGGGTGGCCAGCAACAGCGACTTTGTATTGCGCGGGCGATTGTAGGGGAACCTGAAGTGTTGCTTATGGATGAGCCCTGCTCAGCTTTGGATCCGGTGGCGACTGCCAAGATCGAAGATCTTATTGATGAACTCAAGGGGTCATACTCAATCGTGATAGTTACCCATAACATGCAACAAGCTGCTAGGGTCTCAGACAATACCGCATTCATGTATATGGGTACGCTAATAGAATACGGTGAAACTACAGCAATATTTACTAACCCAAAAGTTGAAAAGACCATGGAATATGTAACAGGGCGTTTTGGATAAATGCCCCTGTTTCAAATTTGCCCAACTCAAATTTTGTCTTTAAGAATTCTAAAGGAAATGGTCGATGCGGTCACCATGCTGCGGCCAGTCCATAAAAAGGTCACTAACCCGGCAATTTGAAGAAAAAGTATAACACCGGGGTCCCAAAGCGCTTCCACTCCTGTTTTTATGTCCGGCAAAGGAGAAGGCAATCCGTTAAAAAGGCTCGTTATCAGCACAACATAAGGCATAGAGACTAAAGCCATAATTTGATATGCGGTGAATTTTCGATGACCTCTGTAATCCGCTCTCAATGTCTCCGATAAAACTCGCCAGCACTGGGTTGAAATCATTGTCAAAATAAGAGCGCTGCCAAAGAGGCCTTTAAGAAAAAGCCAAATTGCGAATAGTCCGATGGTAACGTATAGGAGCGCGGTAATTCCCTGAACAGGCACAACACGCTCTCCATCCAAACCGCTTTCATACGCTATTTTTTTCATTTTGCCGTAAAACACAAAAACATATTTGCCCAAGAAGCGCACAATGCTGGGGGGGCAATCTGATAATGGCTTTCCGTAACAGCAACCAAAGCTGATACAGGCCAATCTGCCCAAGCCTTCACCAATGGAATAGGCAATGGCAATAGCGGCCATCAATGGAATTGCCGGGAGTTTATAGGGGGCTGCCATGTTGAGATGATCAAGGAGCCAAATGGCTTGGGGAACAATAAAAACTCCGGAAAAGCATGCCCCTGCGATAGTAAAAGTATGCCGCTTGTTTTCTACTAGAGACGCTATGACTTTTGATGCGGTTAACCCGATTACCATAATAAATATCGCCAAGAGGAATATCGTGGTAACCTGCAGTCCGATAGCCGATGTGAGAACCAGCAGAATTGCTACACTGGCTACCGTAGCCAGGGCAATGAACAAGCCATAATATGTTATGTTGAGTCCTTGCCAATTCTGGTCCCTATCTTTTGCCAGTGGCGCCACCGCCAAAATTTGCCACTGTTCCTGTGGCAATGTTCTAAATGCCCAGGAAAATATCAGGACAAAAGAGATTCCTAAAGCTGAGACAAAAATTTCATCGTACATTTCAATAACTCCGGTCAAGATTGTCCACACATTGAATTACGTCGCGATCAATAGACTTGTAATTACCAGGGATCGCTCTACCTATAGTTGATCTCACCTTTATATCTGTTTCGACCAATGGTTTTCCGAACATCAGAGAGAAACGACTCCTGACGTTGGACAAAGAACGGTTTCTTAGCAGATCGCCTGAGAATTTAACTTTGTCATGTTGAAACAACAGCAGATCAGTGCTGCTTCCGGGCCGATAAAGACTTTTGGGCGCCCCCTTTTTCAGAAACATTCCAGGGGTTATCGGTTTGGGATCGCGATAGTAGAGATCACTGTATACCTGAACTATTTCACCGATCATAAGCGCTACTATTTCTATCATGGCTACGAGCCCAATCCCCGTCCCACCAGGAATATCTGTATCAATTATGGTTACGACCCGCCTGTTTTTCGAAAATGGGGTTACGATATTTATTGCCGCTGATGGATTGCAGGAGTGATATCCTCCGTCAATTTCGTAGAAGTCCAGAACTTTTCCTGCGACCGGCGTGTGATTGTAGTGATATTTTTCGGGGGTTAACCTGAAGATAGCGAAATCTCCTTTCCAAAATTCATCTAGCCACCGAGTCCGATCCTTTCCCAGGAGCTCTTCGTAATCGAAAAATTTCTCCTTAAGGAAGAAACTGGATGTGTCATTCAACGAACCTACAATTACCTTGGAATCGGCAGGAGATACGATTGAAGACTGGATTCTTGACATCGGCCGGCAGTCCCAATAACGAATCTGTCGTTCAAAAACTCGACGCATAGTTGCAAATTCCTCGGGGTGAAGGCATTCGCTAAGGTTAAGCCCTAAAGCTTCCAACGCGCTGCGTGAAGGCGCCCAACCAATGTCGAATTTTAAAAAAGCGAGAATCTCACTTGAAAACCTGGCGCCTGTAATGGCCTTAAAGAGAAGGGGCGCTTTCTCTCTGGCGGTTGAATAAAGAAAATTGATCGACTTGTCCCCAATAAATTTTTCTGTCCTGATTTCACCAGATTCTCTGTCAACGAACTGATGCCGCATTTCTGTCATCAAACAGCGATCCCCCAATATTTTTTGTAGCTTCTTCATTGTCATGATGGATCGTTATGATCACCAGGTAGATGAGCTTGCCTAGAATGTTCAAAGGAATTTCTTCATTTAGAATATCGTCACGGATGCGATTGATAAATTTCTGTGGGTCAATATCCTTCACCACATAATCAAGAGCTTCTCTATAAATCTGTTCCGGAACATTGCTGTAAACTTCCATAGAGTCAAGGTCCTCAAGCAGAAAATTGATTCCTTCCCTGATATGGTCTCTTTTTAAGGCGGCTCGGTAAAATTCTTCGGCTGAGAGATTGAACGTCTCCGCGTCGACGTTCATCGGTGATTTCGCCCCAAGTGTTTCTAAAATGGCTTTGGTCAAGCGACCCGTAGAAGAAAATTCAGACGGGTTTTGAATTCTCCTGCACAAGTCATCGAGCAATCCATGGAGATTGAACGCTTCAATGAGATCGTAAGCTTCCGCGCGAATGAGCCTAACCAAACCAATAAGGTACTCGTGATTGTGAACCCTCAAGTAACCTGGGTATCGGCGGCTATGTCTCAAACCCCTTGTTTGATCGAGGACCTTCCTTAGAAAAATATTCGACGTTTGCTTTAGAACATAAAAAGTTGGGATACCTATTGCAGACCCGAAAAAAACTTGCCGGCGTTCACTTTCGATGAAAGGATCGTCAGGGATGTCGTGATGTGAGACTTTACCAAGTAGAACAAATTTGAAGGCCATAGCTGTGATAAGAATCTGTAGATTAACAGCGTTGGCCATGTCGCTACCCATATTTTGAAATAGACTGTAGTGTCGCCCTTCAAAGCCGGAGAAGCCCAGTTTTGAAAATTCCCGTAAGCGGTATAGAAAATATGGGGCCATTTTCTCGTCGAAAACCCCAAGGTCTGAGAGGTCTTTCTTAAGCCTGTCGGTGTTGCCAGGTTTTCCATCCAACGCCGGACTCTCGTTAGTGCTCATGACTGAGACCATGTAGTCTATAAGCCTGAAATCAGGGACAAAGTCTCCTTTTACTCGAAACAGGGTTGTTAGAGCCTTATCAATGAGATCAACTCCAAAAGGTGTGACCGGCTGGCCCAGTATCTTTAGCTTGGCCTTTTTCTTCCAACGTCGCCAAATCATCCTCAAATGGGTATAATCAAGTTCATGCGGCAAGAATCCAAGGACCTTTTCGGGATGAAAATCTGCGAAACCAAGTCTGTAAGGCGCAGCGCTATACGTGCCGACAAAAAGGGGCAAGAAGTGCTCCACAATTTTTATGACCAGATCTCCCAGAAATTTCTCGTGGGTTGCCGTGAATCCGGACGATTTACAAGAAAGATAATCGGATAATTTGACGCTACCCAGGCTCACATGGGTACCATTATTGGCTAGACTAATGTTTGACACGTTCGGTAGCACAACAAGGTTCCGGGTAATTATTCCGGCCTCGCGCAGCTTGGCCACTGCGTTGAGCTGACTTCGACTCAGGACCTGATGACACAAGCACATGTAATCGTGTTTCATTTGGCCGGTGTCCCATCCGTTAAGGCATGGACTCATAAACAGATCTCTGTAAAAGGAGTCCGAAATACAGTCGTTAAGCTTCTTTTGACGGGTTGGAGGATGTGGCGAAAAGTACAGGAGAGCTTTTTGTCCATTAGTCTCAAGTAAGAACTTCTTATTCGCATACACGATAAGGAGTTGCGTTAACAGATATCTTTTTGATGTCTCTTTAGCGAGGGCTCGGCCAAGTCCTGTTTCTAATCGAACGGGAACCACATTGAAAGAAAACGTCTCGGGAGAGGTATTGTCGTTGAGCAGGTGATCCATCAGGCGGACCCCTGTAAGACCGACTATTTCAGGAAGACCTTCTTGCGAACCGATTACATCGGCCAAAGCCAGCTTCATGACGTAGCTGATCGGCACACGAACGAATTCTTTCCCCTGATCCAAGTATATGAACTTGTGAGTGTCGGTTCGCAATGCGCCATTCGATTTACGCTTGTCCAAGAGAAGATCGTAATCAAACACTTTTCTAGCTGATTGATTCAAGCACGCCATAGGGAATCGCACCCAACTGTTTTCCCAAATGTTCTCCGCGTTATTGTTTAGATATTCCTCAAGGTCCGTAATGGCGCGTGTGGAAGTGTCTCCTGAAGCCGCTCTCCTTAAGATGTTGGCAAAATAATTCGATTCTCGAATTCGAATCGGAAGGTCAACACGGTCCCCAGTTCCCAACACAGCCGCTTGAAGTTCAGTTTCAGATCCTACTGTGACGTCGTCGGCTCCGAATGGGATTAATCGTGGATCTATGACGTTTGAGGTTCCCTGACATCCCAGGATCTCTCTTAGGCTTTTTAGCGAAAAGCTATGGCTGCTCTTCTGTTCCAACGCCAATGCTGTCGATTGTTTTACGACAAATGCCATTTACGTGCGTCTCCTGTGGCCTTTGCGGGAAAATCATACGACTTGATTAAGCATTCCACATGTTAGTGAGGCATTAAGGATCGGATAGTTTTTTGCTAAGAATTAGACCCAGGGAAATCCTCAACGCAATACTAACAAGCGCCTAACACCAGCCTAACGACGAGGCTTTAAAGCTTCGCTTCATGGGGGGGAATGGCAAGATTTCACGGATTGATTCATGCGCAAAGAACGTAATCCGAAATCTGGACCATCCAAAAACTTTTGAGGTAGGAGGTCAAGAATATATGGAAGAGTTCAGCCTTAACTCCGCTGTTCTTCGAGATATTTTTCATCACGCTAAACCTCTCGGACATCACCAAGAAGCAAGCAAGCTCAATCTAGGTTTTGGATTTATCTATTATGGAGTTGTCAGGGCGTTGCGCCCTAAACACACATTGGTCATAGGGTCCGGTTACGGTTTCAGCGTAGTTTGTCTTGCTCTAGGTATTAGAGACAACGGGTTCGGCGCATTAACTTTTGTGGATCCTTCGTATTCACTGGTAAAAGACGGGCCTCTCAAGACGATAGGAGGCAGAGGAAACTGGAACGATTCTGAGAGCGTTCAAAGCCACTTCCAGCGTTTCGAAGTAAACGAAATAGTAACCCATTACAGGATGTGCAGTGATGAATTCTTTCAAACCTATGGGAATCTGCAATTGCCTGAAATAAACGTCGCTTTTATTGACGGCGCCCATGACTTCAAACACGTAAAACACGATTTCCTCGAAGTTTTGAAAAAGTCTCGCTCTAACACTTACGTGTTTCTCCACGATTCGAACATCTATATCAGAGAAATGATTCGACATGCGGGCGTAAAACGATGGCTAAACATATTGCAGAAAAATGAAAAGGCGTTTCAGGTGATTGATTTTCCGTTTTCATCAGGTGTGGCGCTCGTTCGAATTCTGGAGCCGGCCGTATGGAAAGAATTACAACAATAATGATCGCAATAGGAGTGATAGTCGTCCTTTTCGTCGCAATTTTTCTCTTTTGGAGATATGTCTGGTTTTTTCGTAATCCACATCGATCAATACCGCCAGGCGACAACATTGTAAGCCCTGCCGATGGCGCCATAGTGTATGTCAGGCGCCTGGTGTCGGATGACGACGTCATTGTACTAAAGCAGGGCCTTTCCGCAAAGATTTCCGACATAATCAACGAAGACGTCTCCATGCCAAAAGTGGTGATTGGGACATTTATGAGTCCGTTAGACGTCCATTACAACCGGTCTCCAATAAAAGGCAGAGTAGATTTTATCCGTCACTATCCTGCAAAGACCAAGAACCTGAACATGAGTTCCATGCAGTTCAGGACATTGTTCAAGGTTAGGCCCTATTATTGGAACAGTAAGCACATAGTAGAAAACGAGCGTGCCGTAACACGTATCGTTGGTCTATTCAAAGGGCGCCCTATCTCAATTTACGTCGTCCAAATTGCCGGTGGTCACGTGAGCGGAATAGACACGTATTTGCCTGAAGGCAGCGAGGTAAGCAAAGGGGAGGTTTTTGGCATGATACGGATAGGCTCCCAGGTCGATCTCATCCTTCCCGACCTGCCCAACATGAAAATAAGGGTGAGTGAAGGGGACAGCGTAAAAGCGGGTGAATCTGTCCTGGTCGAATAGGCGCAGTCACCGAAATAAAATTTAATCGTTTTAAAGAGGTATTACATCATGAAAATTGATTTACACTGCCACTCGAAATTTTCAAAGCGTCCTTCTGAGTGGATACTTCAAAAAGTCGGTTCGCCCGAAAGTTTTACTGAGCCTCTTCAAATCTATGAATCAATGAAGCAAAGAGGGATGTCCCTGGTCACAGTGACAGACCACAATACTGTCGAAGGCTGTCAGGAGATAATGGGCTTGAAAGGCGTTTTCATGAGTGAAGAGGTAACCACCTATTTCCCAGAGGACGGCTGCAAACTCCACGTGTTGGTCCACAACATTACGGAAAAGGATCATCACAACATTCAAAAACTGCGTGAAAATGTATATTCACTCATTGCATATTTGCGTCAAAAACAAATCTTTCACGCTTGGGCCCACCCGCTGTATTCAGTCAATTCCAAACTGACAATTGACAATTTCGAAAAGGGTTTAATTCTTTTTAAGAATCTGGAACTGAATGGCGCACGCAGTGAAGAACAAAACCATTGTCTCCAGTTTTTGACCTCGAATTTGAATCCAGAAACAATAACAAAATTGTGTAGGAAACACAAATTGACGCCAATCGATCAGACACCGTGGAATAAAAACCTCATCGGAGGATCTGACGATCACGGTTCACTCACACTGGCGCGATGCTATACAGAAGTCGATGACGCTTCAGATTTGGAATCATTTTTCAATATGATCGAACAGGGCGCAAGTAGTGTCACCGGCATAAAATCTACTCCGTTGTCTTTAGCGCATACAATTTACAGTATTGCCTACCAGTTTTATGGAAGTAAGTTTGATCTGGAAAAATATGTTGGAAATGATGTGATTTTTTGTCTACTCGACCGTTTTCTATGCCCAGCCAGGAACCAGAGACCAAAACTCTTTGCCAGAATTGGATATTACTGGACCCATCGACGTTGTCCTGCCCGCTCCGAAAGCGGAGTTAACAATGTTTTGGATCTCCTGAAGATTGAAGCGGATCAACTTCTTTGGGACAATCCCAATCTGGCCGGAATTCTCAAACATGGGTACAGGAATTCAGCGGATATAGAGCAAGAGTGGTTCGATTTTGTGAACACCTTGTCCAACAAGGTGCTATGCCATTTTGCTGATCATATAATGAATAGTCTCTCCGGGGCCCATGTATTAAACCTGTTCGATTCACTCGGGGCCGCAGGGTCACTTTACTGTATGTTGGCGCCCTATTTCCTCGCATATTCCATTTTCTCCAAAGATAGGCAGTTCAGCGAAAAAGTTAGTTCGAGCTGGGTCAAATCAAATGGTGTTAGGGTTGAGCCGGAAGCAAATGTAGGGCACTTTACAGACACCTTCTATGAAGTAAATGGGGTCACCGCCACCTTGAAAAGACAAATTGAAGCTTCAAGGCTCAAAAACAAAAAATATACCGTAATTACCTGTCACGAAGGGGAACCCCAAAACGAGGTTGGAATCCAAAATTTTCAACCAATAAAGGTTTACAACCTCCCCGAATATCCGGAACAAAAACTATTTTATCCTCCGTTTCTGGAAATGCTCAATTATTGTTATAATAAACAATTTAGTCACATACACTCGGCAACACCCGGGCCAGTAGGGCTTTCGGCATTGGCGATATCAAGGATACTGAATCTACCGATTGTCGGAACATACCACACAGCCCTACCTCAATATGCCCAGTACCTAACTAATGACGCGCTTATGTCGGACCTGATGTGGAAATACACTATCTGGTATTACGATCAGATGGACCTAGTACTGGCGCCGTCAAGGAGCACGGCCGAAGAACTCGTAAGCAAAGGTTTGAATCCCACTAAACTCAGGATAATGCCAAGAGGAGTCGATAAGGAACTGTTCCACCCATCCAGGAAAAATGGATCTCTGCAGAAATATTGCCAAAGCAGCGAAGAACTTAAACTATTGTACGTGGGAAGGGTTTCAAAGGAAAAAAATCTTGAAATCCTCGTAAATGCCTACCGGAAGCTTTCAGACCTGAAACGAGATCTTCGACTTTTCATTGTTGGAGATGGACCTTACAGAAAGGAGATGGAGAAAGCGCTTGAAGATACGCCTACAATATTTACTGGATATGTCCAAGGCGAAGAGCTGGCTGAAATATACGCTTCTGCGGATCTATTCGTATTCCCCAGTACTACCGACACCTTTGGAAATGTTGTGCTCGAGGCCCAGGCTTCGGGTGTGCCAGTCATTGTGACCGATGTCGGTGGCCCCAAGGAGAACATTATACCAGGGGATACTGGCGCAATAATTAAAGGCAATGATGAAGAGGCCCTGTTTCACGGTTTAATCGAATTGCTAAGTGACACTCAGCGGCTAAGGACGATGGGGTTGGCTGCTCGTTCATATGCTGAAACCAGATGTTTTAATAAGGCCTTTGAAGACTGTTGGAATTTTTACAAAGAAGCGGAACATGGTCCGTATCATTTTCCTATGGCAAATTCTGAATTTTTTGGAGGAAAGTTTGCGGCTTTACACAGGAAGGTCGGATGATTATTACCGTAAATTGGGTTCGATTTGCCTTTTGAGATCCATGCGCAAATTTAATTAACAATTATTTTGTCATCTGCTCTGATTGGAGGTCCAAATTTATCGGCGAGCTGTGTGTCGGCAGTCTTGATAACATAAGGAAAGGAGTCGATTAATGACCAAAAAAAAGGTAATTTTCCTGTGCACGGGTAATACTGCTCGAAGCCAAATGGCCGAAGCTTTTTTACGAAAATATGCCAATGACAAATTTGAAGTGTACAGCGCCGGTCTTGAGCCGAGTCAAATAAATCCACTAACTAAAAACGTTATGGAGGAAATCGGTTTGGATCTGAAAGGACAAGAGTCCAAAGGATTAGAACAATTCCTGGGCAAAAACGATTTTAGCTACGTAATAACCGTATGCGGTCATGCAGATGAAAAATGCCCTATGTTTCCAGGGAATTCTGTCAGAATACACTGGCCCTTTGATGATCCGGCATGTGTCCAAGGATCTGTGGAAGAAAAATTGGCAGAGTTTAGAAAAACACGTGACCAAATAGAGCATCAGATAAAATCGTGGCTCAAGGAGGCGTGAAAGTTATTTCTACCAAAAAGCTATAGTGTTACTGCCGGTAGGAGTCTACCTTGTAATTCCCTCCGAACTTGTTTTCCAGACCTGACATAAAACAAGCCCTCGGTAGCTAATGAATCGGCCGTGCTATTTTGCTTCCTGGGAATCCATTTTAGCCTCCAACCAGGATGGTCATCAAAGTATTGTCTTGTACTGATTATGATTTGGCGAAAACGGCTCTTTTCGCGAGTATTTATTTGACCATTTACTTGGTAGACAACAGTGCGACTGTCACCATGAATGTCAGCCTGATCAATTTTAAGTGAAATCAAGTGTTGGATTAGAGCCATTAGAGCTAGATATTCGGCTTTCAGAGCATCTCCCCTACCGACATATTCAGCAACTTCGCAAACAGAAAACCCATCTGGGTCCCTAACAACGTAACCAATTCCACAATCGTTTAGAAAGCAAGATCCATCGAAATACGCTTTATAGCTCATGCGTCAACCCCTCCAATCTAGAGAATTCTGGCATTCTTTTGACGCTAGTGATTGGCTTGTCATTTGTGCTTTTTCTAACTCAGAGGAAATCTCTGATCAAGTTAGAAAATGGTTAATTTTAACTATGCCCGATGCGGTGGTGGGTTGAAGGCTATTAATCTATTGGGATTCTGGTTAGTTCTTGTTTCTTTATGACATCTTCCGCATGAGACCCGGTTGAACTACAAAAAATTGAACAGAATCCCTTTTGAAATTCATCCAAGCCTTTTTGAAAATGAATGGCGCTAGTGACCAGATCGGATGATTTAGGGGAGATTTTTCTCATCAGAAAAGTAATCCCGCCCACAGTTACCACTGCAATTCCCGGAGTCCTTAATAAAGCCCATAACAAATTCATTGTCTCCATCTCTTTGATGTCTATTTGGCAAATTTGATGGAAAGCACGTTGTTTTCGAGTATTGCCTACTCCGCCTTTTCCAGAGAAAATGATGATTCGCGGATCTTTGGTTTTCAATTAAGATGTTGACTCATAAGCAAAGTGAGAAGTGTCAATTTTTATGAACGTCCTGGCAGCGGCTGTCAACTGAATCTTCCATGGATATAATCCTGAGTGTGTTTCTCCTTCGGGTCTTCAAAAACTTGTTTTGTTACGCCGTATTCGACCAAATAGCCCGTCCTTCCTCCCTGAGTTGTATCGACATATAAAAATCCGGTTTTGTCCGCCGCTCTTTGAGCTTGCTGCAAGTTGTGGGTAACGATGGCGATCGTGTAACTGTCTTTAAGTTCGAGCATAAGCTCCTCGATCCTTCGGGTCGCAATGGGGTCCAAAGCTGAACATGGCTCATCCATCAGGAGCACCTCCGGCCGAGTGGCAATGGCCCTGGCGATGCAAAGTCGCTGTTGTTGGCCGCCAGATAGAGAAAGCGCGCTAGTATGCAATTTGTCTTTAACTTCATCCCAAAGGGCTGCGTCCCTTAATGCCTGTTCGACGCGCTCTTCCCGGTTACCCTCGTACCCGTTGAGTTTGAGACCGAACGCCACGTTTCGATAAATGGTCATAGCAAAGGGATTTGGTTGCTGGAACACCATTCCAATATAACGTCGGACAGCGACGGGATCAACACTGTGATGATAAATGTCCTTGCCCTGGAAATGAACGTGCCCTTCAAAGCGGAAGCCTCTAACGAGGTCGTTCATGCGGTTCAGGCAGCGCAGTACAGTACTCTTCCCGCAACCCGATGGCCCGATGAAGGCTGTGATTTTGTTTCGCTCGATCGGTATCCTGGTATCTCGTACAGCCTTGAATTTACCGTAGTACAATTCACTGATGTTGCAGTCGATGACGACCTCATTTGTATTTCGGTTACCATTGCCGGCCTTTGGGGCCGACGAAAGTTCTTTGGCGGTTTGAGCCATGACAATCTCCATTAAGTCATTTCCGTGAAAGGCTTTGTCCAATCAAGTTAACAGTTAACACTATAAGCACTAAGATGAGAGCCGCGGCCCAGGCCAGCTCGATCTGATTCTGAAACGGCACGGCGGAAAAGTTGTAAATCAGCACAGCCAGAGAAGACGTTGGTTGCATAAGATTAAAGCGTCCTCCGGAAATGAGCCAGTAATTGCTGAATAGGGCAGTGAACAACAATGGCGCCGTTTCTCCAGCGGCCCTAGCCACTGCAAGCATTACACCGGTGAGGATGCCGGGAAAAGCTGTGGGCAGTAATACCATCCACACCGTTTGCGTCTGAGTGGCCCCCATCCCGAGAGCGGCTTCTCGAATTTTTGAAGGAACCATGCGGATCGCTTCTTCCGCTGTAAGGATCACCGTGGGAAGCATAAGGATAGACAATGCGATTCCTCCGGCTATGGCGGAAAATCCACCAGTAACTAAAACCACGGTTCCGTAAGCAAAGACCCCTGCAAGGATTGAGGGAAAACCGGTCAGTACTTTGGCGCACATGCGAACGATGTAAGAGAGTTTGGCCTCAGGCGCGGTTTCCGCCAGATATATTGCGCTGAGGATACCGAATGGGACACTAATCAAAGCGGCGATCCCAACCATTACCAATGTGCCGACAATGGCGTTACCAAATCCGCCTCCATGTTCAAAGGCTGCTGGAGGCAACTGGGTAAATAGACTAATACTCAGCCGCTGCCCCCCCCTCACCACAAGCGTCAACACGACTGATAGCAGCGGGATAAGCGCAATTATCGTGATGGCCGCGGTAAGGAAGCTCATTATGTAATTAAAGGCGGTCCTTGGCCGACGCAGAGATTTCTCCAGGCCACTAACGTCGATAGTGATATCGGGACTTATCTTGTTCGAGGGAACGGGTACAGATGTGACGATATCAGTCATCACCGAACTCCTTCTTGTGGCTCCGAGGCTTTTTGAAGGATGAATGCTCCAACCATGTTGACGAACAGCGTTATACCGAGGAGGATTAGAGCTGCGAACATGAGCACGCCGACCTCTTTTGGGCCCGCTTCAGGAAAGTTGTTGGCCAAAAGCGCCGCTAAAGTATTAGCCGGCGAAAACAGCGACCAACTGATCACGTTTGCGTTGCCAACGAGCATCGCCAATGCCATAGTTTCACCCAGAGCACGACCGAAAGCTAGTATAATGGCCCCAAATATCCCCTTGGACGCTGTGGGAACAAGTATGGCCAAAATAGTTTCCCACTGGGTGGCCCCTAAACCGTAAGACGCTTCACGGAGTTTAGGCGGGACGGCAAGTAAGGCGTTGAGGCTAATCGCAGAGACCGTCGGTAAAATCATAATAGCAAGCACTATGGATGCGGGTAGCATTCCCGGCCCGCTTAGCGTGGTGTTGAATATGGGTATCCAACCCAAATTTGAGTTCAACCAATCACACACGGGACGGATCAGGGGTATGACGAAAAATATACCCCACAGTCCGTACACAACGCTTGGAATAGCCGCTAGCAACTCAATTAGGTTTTTAAGTATGCGCTCAAAGTTGTCTGGCAGCTTTGCCCACAAGGGGTGGAACTGAACACCGAACAGTTTTCCTACTGAAAATACAAACGAGGAAAGGAAATGCTCGCTGAGGAAAATGGCCACAGCAACCCCGAACAGGGCGCCGATGACCAACGCCAACAGCGAGCTATACATGGTACCCCAAATTTCCGGTAACACACCATACTGGTGGGCATTTACGTCCCAGGTAGTTCCTGTGATGAATCCCCATCCATAATCTCTTATTGCCGGCGCCGCCTGAATACCAATTACACACACGATGTACAAAACCAGAAGGACAGTCAACCATGCGAATAAATACGTAGCCCACCCAAAAACGGTATTACTATGCTTCTCAATG
Source organism: Deltaproteobacteria bacterium (assembly GCA_023474025.1). GTDB lineage: Bacteria > Desulfobacterota > Desulfomonilia > Desulfomonilales > Desulfomonilaceae > CAJBEZ01. Next base: position 5,433 of record JAMCYH010000253.1, on the reverse strand, counting down.
AACGTAGGCTGTCTGGAGATTGATTCCCGTGGCCCGCCAGTTTGGTCCGGAATGTTTGCAGACAATATTTTTACACCTATATCGACTTTATTTTGCCTGGATATTGTTAAGCGCGGCCCTAACCTTGCTCACTACGTTTTGCGGCAAAGGGACGTATCCGAGTTGTTCACTGCTCTTCTGACCTACTGTCAAGCCATATTCTATAACACTCTTTAAGGCTTCCGCCTTTTTGGGGTCGCTGTACTGCTTATAACAAAGCAACCATGTATATGTGACGATAGGATAGGATCTCTCACCCTGCGGATCCGGCAACCATGCGATCAGGTTTTCAGGCAATTCAACGGCTGCGAGGGCCGCCTGAGCAGATTCATTAGTAGGTTTGATAAATTTGCCGGCCTTGTTCTCAAGCTCAACCATGGGTAAGTTCTGACCTTTTGCGTAGCCGTATTCGAGATAGCCAATCGCCCCTGGCGTTGTAGTGATGCTGGCTGTTACTCCTTCGTTACCTTTAGAGCGAGTCCCAACGGGCCAATTGGGCATAGTGCCAAATCCGGGGTTCTTTGCCCATTCCGGGCTTATCGCTGACAGGTGTTTGGTAAAAACGAAAGACGTTCCGCTACCGTCAGCTCGAACCACCACATGGATCGGACTGTCAGGTAGCTTCACCCCAGGATTGGCCTTTGTGATCATCGGATCATTCCATTTCTTAATTTTACCGAGGAAAATCCCTGAGTAGGCTTCACGACTGAGCTTCAGTTCCGGGACACCCTTGAAGTTATATGAAAGGACTATGCTCCCGGCGGTCATAGGAAGGAGTTGAGCGCCTACATCCACCTTTGCGATTTCCTCGGGTGTCATCGCCGCGTCACTAGCGCCGAAATCAACCGTCTTGTTTAAGAAGTTTTTTATACCGCTGCCACTACCGATCGATTGGTAATCTACCTGCACATTATGATGGAGAGCATGATAATCTTTAAACCATTTGCTGTAGAGTGGAGCCGGGAAAGTTGCTCCCGCTCCAGTTAATCTAACAAAATTTCCATTAACGTCAGAGTTTTCGGCGGCGAATGCCGTTCCTACAGCGATTACCGTTGCAAACAGACCTAATAACAGACCTACTCGGAATCTCATTTTTGCTCCTTTGGATTTGTTGTCCCAAGAATTGAATCATATAAATTTAAGGACTTTTTTATGAGTGTTTTATTAGGAGTGTGCTAGCTCAAGGTTAATTCTTTGCGGGATAAGCTGGGCCGGAAACATTATGTGGATAAGAATATCGAGATGGAAGAGAGAAGATAAATGCGCGACCGCCACCATCAAACGGCTAGCAACTCATCTATCTTGTCTGTTTCTTCCCAGGGTAAAGACAGGTCTTTTCTCCCAAAATGTCCGAAGACTGCAAGTTTCCTAAAGAAACCACCCTGTGACGACGAAGGCAAGAGTCTCAGGTTGAACTTTTTAATTATTCCACCGAGTCGAAAATCGAAGCAACGCTCAACTTTATGAGCTATCAAACTGTCGTCAATTATACCCGTTCCGCGTGTTTCAATCTGGATGCTGACGGGACGAGCCAAGCCAATCGCGTAACTCAATTCCACCTCACACTCTTCGGCCAATCCTGCCGCGATGACATTTTTAGCAGCATACCTGGCTGCATAGGCCCCAACTCTGTCAATCCTCAAAGGGTCTTTACCGCTCAAAGCGGACCCGCTATTTCGGGAGTAACCACCGTAAGTGTCCAAGGCATTTTTTCTTCCCGTAAGGCCGGAATGGACAGATGGCCCGCCCAATTTGAGGAAGCCGTAAGGATTTATGAAAAGTCTGGTATCATTATCAGGCCTTACAGACTCGTTCTTGAAGACCTCATCCACCACATGAGTCAAAATGTCATCTCGAAGAGTCGAAGGCGCGGGCACAAAGCGATCAAGTTGGGTTGCGCTGATCGTAAGACTGTGAATGCGAAATGGTTTTCCATCCTTATAGTGCACTCCAACCTGAGTAGAGCCGTCTGGAGCCAGGTAGGGTAATATCGCGTCTCTTCGAACCGACGTGAGACGTCTGGCCAGCTTGTGAGCCAACGAAATGGGTAGAGGCATCAATTCGGAAGATTGCCTGCAAGCGAAACCAAAAAGAGTGACTTGGTCAGTCGCAGGAATTTTATCGATATCGTCATCCGCTATAGTAGACTCTTCGAAAAGAAAATTCTGATCTGGGGCTATTTCTTTCAGACTTGTAATTATGTTGCAAGTTCTGAAATTGAACTCTAGATCCGTATACCCGATTTTTCTAATAACTTTTCTGGCAACATTTGGAAAGTCAACCTTGGCCTCAGAAGCGAACCTGGCTGCGATAAAAACAATTGAAGATGAAACGGCGCATTCGGCGATTACTCTGGATTTTGGATCAGACTCAAAAAAACGGTCTACCAAAGCGTCACTGATTTGATCACATAGTTTATCAGGATGTCCTTCAGTAACCGATTCAGAGGTATGAACGAATTCCTTCTTCATTTTTATTGACCTTCTGGTCCTGTCTTTCGAGTTTCATTGATTAGAAGAGGAAGGGTTGAAGTGGCGCCGATCACAAGCATATCGCCGGTAGTTATAGGAGTCAGCCCCAACAATCCTCGTAAGGAAGGTGCCATCTGGGTAAGAACTTGCAAAGCCAAAGACCCGAATACAGCAACATTCAAATATTTATTCGGAGGACGGCCATTCTCGGTGAATATGCTGATGTCTTTGGATCTGCAGGACAATGCGTGCAGTATTTGAGAAATTGTGAGACTTTGAAAAGCAAATACGCCGGCTGTTGGACCCAAGCCATATTTCGCAACGCCGTAACCATACGCCGATAACGACGAAATACTTAATATGTTCGCTTCAACCGCAATTTGTTTAAAGTCTTCATTCGTTACAATAGGTTGGTCAGGATGGCGAGGAGGGCGGGCCAGCACATCGGGTTCCGGTGGGTCCAATGCAAGGGCAAGCCCGGGGAAAACATCGGATATCAGATTTATCCACAATAACTGTATGGCGTTCAAGGGATGACCCAGCCCCAACAGACTGGAGAACAGCATAACAATTATTTCACTAAAATTTGTGGCAAGTAAATAATGGAGTGATTTCCTAATATTGTTATAAGTCGTTCTCCCGTCACTCAAAGCCACTATCAAAGTTTCCAAATCGTCGTTTTCAAGTACAATATCAGCAACCTCACGGGCAACATCCGTGCCAGTAGCCCCCATCGCTATGCCAATGTCGGCGGCTTTCAAGGCCGGGCCGTCATTGATCCCATCTCCCGCGACGGCGACGATCTTTCCGCCGCTTTGCAAAGCCTGAACTATTTGAAGCTTGTCGGAAGGGCTCACTCGAGAAAATACGTGGGCTTTACTGCACAATGCCTTAACTACAACGGGATCAGCCGCCTCAAGATGCATAGAGTCGACTATCTCAAGCGCATCGCCCCTGCTCAAATCCAATTCTTTGCCGACCGCATAGGCGGTAGGCCCCTGATCCCCCGTAATCATTACGGTGTCGAGACCAGCCCTGTGAAAAGCCTCAACTGATTCTTTCACCCCGTATCTCACAGGGTCTTCCATACCTGCCAAACCTAACCAGGTCCAATTGGAACAATTTATATCCGAATCACCATTATGGCTGTAAGCGCAGGCTACTCCCAACACTCTTAGCGCAAGTCCTGCCATCTTCTCATTTGCCAAGTCAATTTCATCACGACTTTCATCAGTCAGATCATACAGAACGCCATCCTTGATAAAATGCGAGCATTTGGCTAGGACTTCATACGGGCTGCCTTTAACAGCCAGTAACTTCCGAGAATCATTTGTCTCATGAAGTGAACTCATAAATAGTTGATTCTCAGCTCTATAGTTCTTTTCAATAATTGGGAACTGATTTCTGACCGCCTCAACATTAACTCCGGCTGATATCGCCAGGCTAACCAGAGCGTTTTCAGTCGCTGACCCATGGAGCTTGAACCCACCATTATCAGATTCGATCTGAGTCTCACTGCACAAGATACAAACGTGCAAAAGTCTTATCAGCTCATCGGAATCATAAGGGTTCAGATTTTTTGACTCAGAAACGAACATACCGTCCTTGGTGTTTATAAATTTCATGCCGGTGAAAAGCTGAGTAACTGTCATATGGTTCAAAGTAACTGTGCCGGTCTTGTCGAAGCAGATTGTTTGAACGGAGCCAAGAGTACATACGGCGTCAAGGTTACGAACAATTACTCCGTGACGCTTCATGCTCCGTACTCCTAATGCGAGAGTTGTAGTGGCAACGGCCGGCAAGCCCTCGGGCAATGCGGCTACCGCGAGAGAAACGGCCACTTTCAGCATCTGAATCAGCCCGGAACCTCGAAGTAGGCCAATGAAAAAGATTATGACACAAACAACACCTGAAACTGCGGTAAGTTGATTTCCTACTACCGTCAACTGCTTTTCAATAGGAGTGATTGGCTGCTCAGCTTCTGAAACAAGAGTCTGGATCTTTCCGACCTCCGTTGCAGTCCCGACAGCCACAACCACAGCTCTGCCCTGTCCCCCTGTGATACGTGTTCCGGCAAAGACCATATTTTGGCGTTCGGCTATCGGTATAGCTCCATCGCCCAAAGAGCTAGCGATCTTACTTGATGGTAAGCTTTCACCGGTTAGAATTGATTCATCGGCGCTTAAGTGAAGGGTTTCAATGAGTCTCGCGTCCGCGGCTACATAGGATCCTGGTTTGAGCGTCAGGATGTCCCCACATACAATCTGGTCGGCTGAAACAATCTGTTTTACAGATTCCCTTACGATCTCCGCCGTAGGCCGAACAAGTTTTTTGAGTGAACTAATGGTTCTTTCTGCGTCGTTTTCGGTTATAAAACCTATCGCCCCGTTGATTAAAATGACTGCGGAAATTATTGCGGCGTCAAGCCGCCCTCCTGTTAAAACGGAAAGCCCCGCCGCCACTCCCAATAGAACTACAGGCACAGACGTAAACTGATCGAAAAAAATCTCGAGCTTTGAGCGACACGCAGGTTCAGGAAAGATGTTTGAACCATACTTAACAAGATTTGCCCTGACGGATTGATCAGACAAGCCGGTTTCAGGACAAACACCGAACAAGTCGGTAATCTCCTTTCCCCCCATTTGCCACCATCGGAGACTTTGCGTAACGGGTGCGAGTTTACTTATCGGCCGGTCTCTTTTCGGTCTGACATCCGTTTTCTTTGACGATAGAGCTTTGGTTCCAGACGTCGCAGTTGCGTCTTTATTTTCAGACCTGCTTTTCCTCTCCACAAAGTAGGTTGTAACGATTTTTTCAAGAGCGGAGAATATTAGGCGACGATTACATGCCGGGTCAAAAAGGACTAGTGTATTTCCAGTCAATACATTTGCGGTAACACGTATCACAGGGGGACAGGGCAGAG
>JAMCYH010000156.1 GCA_023474025.1 Deltaproteobacteria bacterium | reverse complement strand
CGATCTCAAGGCCTCCTCCAAGGACACCAAAGGAAAAATAAATCTGGAACAGGACAGTGTGAAAAATGGTCTTGGGCAATTGGTATTAACTCTAGTAAAGCTTTTGCATGAACTGCTGGAACGTCAGGCGCTACGAAGGATTGAAGCCGGATCATTGAGTGATCCTGAAATAGAAAACATAGGCGTAACTCTCATGAGGCAAGCTGAAGAGATCGAAAGACTTCGCAAGGAGTTTGGTCTTGAAAAAAAGGACCTGAATCTCGACCTCGGTCCGCTCGGCAAATTGCTGTAAGGAGGACCTTGAAATGGCCATACAACAACATACGCGTCATTCAGTGGAAAGCACGAACCTTGCGGACTTGCTTGAACGGGTCTTGGACAAAGGTATTGTAATCGCAGGCGACATAAAGATAAAATTGGTCGATGTTGAACTGTTGACGATCCAGGTACGGTTAGTTATTTGTTCCGTAGATAAAGCCAAAGAAATAGGCATAGACTGGTGGGCTAACAACCCCGCCTTTTCTAAAGGACAGCCTGCCGCCGCGCAAATTGGTGAATCAGCAAGCGTTTAGGTTCCTTAAGCATTTACTCCATGTTTAGAAAGTGGTGTTAATCTGGCAACATATTAATATTGGCAATATATTGGGATCATCTCTATAATGGTAAAAATAGTTACATTCCTAATCCAGCTTAGACAGGATTCCGTAATTGGAAGCTTATCTCGCAGCACGACGAAGGTCATTACTTGCGATCATTCTTATTTTTGTCGTTCTGAGCTTGGGGATCTTATCTGCTGGATACCTGTTTTATAACAATCACGCGAAACACTACCAAATCGGAATGGAAAGTCAGCTCTCTTCTATCACTAACATGAAGGCAAGAGTGATCGAGGACTGGTGGCAGGAGCGTTTCGGAGACGCTCTGATTTTTTACAGGAATGTAACTTTCTCTGAATCTGTAAGGGGCTATTTCAAGAACCCGAATAATCTTGATTCGATGAGACAGGTGCGGATCTGGTTGGAAACCGTTCAGACGCAACATCGATATAAAGATATACTGTTAATCGATAGCAAAGGAATTGATCATTTAGCCATGTCTGAAGACCTGTCTCAGGTGTCTGGTTTCCTGAAACAGCGAGCGTTGGAAGCTATGCAGACTGGTGAAGTTGAATCAACCGATGTTTACCGTAGTAATACTGATAACTTAGTATACATGGCCTATCTTGTTCCCATTGTGGATCCTAACGATGGCAAACATTTTATCGCTACGCTAGTTCTGAGGATTGACCCACAACAGTTCATTTACCCTTTTATAAAATACTGGCCTTTTACGAGCAATTCCGCCGAGACAATACTAGCGCGTCGAGACGGTGATGAGGTCGTTTACCTAAATGAACTAAGATTTCGAAAGAACATCCCTCTTAGGCGTCGTATCCCAGTAGGGAATACCGAATACCCCTCTGTGAAAGCGGTTCTGGGACAAGAGGGGGTCGTGCAGGGCATAGACTATCGAGGAGAAGAGATTATAGCGGATGTTTGCCAGATAACGGGAACACCTTGGTATTTGGAATCTCGCATAGACAAATCTGAAATTTACGCCCCGCTAAAGAAACAACTTTGGATAATGATTTTCCTCGTAAGTAGCCTAATCGGTGGTTCTGGCGCCTTTTTAGTGTGGTTGTGGGACAGGCAAAACGTGAACTTTTATCGGCAAAGATACGAGGCTTCTGAAACGCTAAAAGAGGTAACTCTTTTTAACCAGGAGATTGTTCAGGGAGTAAGCCAGGGAATAGTAGTTTTTGACAATGAATTGCGCATCGTTCTGTGGAACCCATACCTTGAAGAAAAGACCGGAATTAACGCTGCCGAAGTGTTAGGGAAGCGAGCGCTGGAAATTTTTCCACATTTAAAAGAGCAAGGAATCGATGAACTACTTGCCCTCGCGGCCAAAGGCGAAATAATTTCCACTCCGGAACACCCGTACTATATTCCTCAGACAGGGAAATCGGGTTGGGTCATCGCCTCGTACTCCAATCACCTCAACAGTAAAGGTGAAATTGTCGGAGTAATAGCCAGCGTGATGGACATCACCGAAATCAAGCTAGCGCAAGAGAGAATCAAACTAAATGAGGCTCGATTGCACAGTCTATACGAAATTTCTCAACACAAATTTGAAGATGAACAGGATTTGCTGAATTTTGCTCTGGAACAGGCAGTTAAACTAACTGGCAGTAAAGTGGGTCATTTACGCCAATACGATGAAACCGAAGAGGTTTTTAGGTTGATAGCGTACTCACATAAAGTCATGGACGAGTGTAAAGTTACTGGTCGGAGCACTGTCCGTAAACTCGAAGAAACCGGACTCTGGGGTGAGGCTGTCAGGCAGAGGAAAGCAATTGCAGTAAATGACTATAATGCCCCTAATCCTTTCAAAAAAGGACAACCGGCTGGACACGTAGAACTGCTCAGGTACTTGACAGTTCCGGTTTTTTACGCTGATAAAATTGTAGCGGTAGTAGGTGTCGCAAACAAGGAATCGGACTATAATGACACCGATATTCTCCAACTTTCGCTACTTATGGAGGCGGCCTGGCGAATAATAGAAAGTCATGCGGCCACAGAACAGGAAAAGAAGCTGATCACAGCTGTGGAGCAGTCGGCAGACTCTATTGTTATAACTGATAATACCGGAACAATAATATATGTGAACCCGGCTGTTGAGAAGATTACGGGGTACAACAGCAGGGAATTGATTGGCCAAAACCCGAGGGTGTTGAAAAGCGGTGAGCATGATCAATCTTTTTACAAGGCGCTCTGGGATACTATCACGGATGGTAAAACTTGGTCCGGGAGGTTTGTTAACAGGAGGAAGGATGGCGCTACATACCAGGAAGAAGCGACGATCTCTCCTGTCCTAAACGGGGTGGGAAAGATAACAAACTTTGTGGCGGTAAAACGTGATGTAACCAAAAACCTTGAGCTTCAAGCGCAACTTTTCCAAGCCCAGAAGATGGAGGCCATAGGAATCCTCGCTGGCGGATTTGCTCACGACTTTAACAATTTGCTTCAAGTTATTCTGGGCTACCTGGAATTGATACTCTCCAGCCAAAGCCTTCCCGCTCAGTTACAGGCAAACCTTGAAGAAATAGGGCTTGCGGCTAGAAGTGGGGCCACCCTGGTTAATAGGATGCTCGTTTTTGGCAGAAAGACGCCTACCCAAATAGAATCCGTAAATCTCAACACTATCGTCGAACAGGTTCGCTCTCTTCTGGGCAGAAGCATGCCCAAGCTCATAGCAATAGAACTTTTAATGGACAAGGATCTATGGGTGATAAGTGCGGACCCCGGGCAAATGGAACAGCTTCTGATGAACCTGGCTATAAACGCCAGAGACGCTATGCCGGATGGGGGCAGACTAACCATCGAAACACAAAACGTTGTATTGGATGAGGAATACCACAACGTCCATCTGGGGTTAAAAGAAGGCCGTTACGCGCTGCTTTCAGTGACCGACACAGGAGCCGGAATGGATGAGGACACGGCGAAACATATTTTTGAGCCATTCTTTACCACAAAAGAAGTTGGTAAAGGGACAGGACTTGGTCTCTCTGTTGTTTATGGTATCGTAGAACAACATTGCGGAAAGATCATTTGTGATAGCCAACGATCTGTGGGTACTAAATTCGATGTCTATTTTCCGGCGATCGAAGAAACCCTTAATGCCCAGGCTCACGTCTGACGCGACATCGAATTTGGAAAAGTAAATCCCGAGTAAATAGGAGATAAAATCCCAATCAATCAAAGTCGCTTTTTGGGTTGAGGCGATGGGAAGGGTCCCAAATTACAGCCTTTACAGATAAGGATTGCAGGATTTAGTCTGAAATAGTTTCGATGAAAACACGGGCGGGCGCTCCATCTCCGCCTTCGATTCTCAACGGCAAACAATATATCCTGCAAGGGCCTGCCGGAACATTCAAGAGGTCCAATCCCTCCACTATTAATACGCCTGAAGAGAGGAGAAGCTTGTGAACCGGCGCATCTTCGTCATCAATCTTGTCCACTGACAAATAGTCAATACCAACAAGTTTTACGTTTCGTTCGATCAGCAATTCAGCGCCGGAATCGGCAATGTATGTGTAATCATCACGAAACGCAGGTTCGCGAATTTTTAAACTGTTATCCGTCTTGAAAAATACCCGTGTTTCATCGGTCAATGCTGATTCTTCAAGCGCTCGCCGATCAATGACGCTTCTACCCCTCATATCAATGATAACTCCCGGTCCGATCATTATATTTAGAGTCATTGAATCGATGGTCGCTCCACCATCAATGTAATGGGCAGGGGCGTCAACATGAGTTCCCGCGTGAGTGGTCAATGATAGTAAGGAAAGGTTGAACCCATCACCATTTGTTATTGAAAACCTATGTTCGATAGAAAAAGCAGGGTCTCCGGGGTAAGTCAGCATCCCTCTTTTCAGTGCTAGGCTGACGTCAAATATGGTCATGATACCGTACTCAAATTAACAACAGAAGTGGCGGACACGAGATCCTGCAAGGGCCTGCCGGAACATTCAAGAGGTCCAATCCCTCCACTATTAATACGCCTGAAGAGAGGAGAAGCTTGTGAACCGGCGCATCTTCGTCATCAATCTTGTCCACTGACAAATAGTCAATACCAACAAGTTTTACGTTTCGTTCGATCAGCAATTCAGCGCCGGAATCGGCAATGTATGTGTAATCATCACGAAACGCAGGTTCGCGAATTTTTAAACTGTTATCCGTCTTGAAAAATACCCGTGTTTCATCGGTCAATGCTGATTCTTCAAGCGCTCGCCGATCAATGACGCTTCTACCCCTCATATCAATGATAACTCCCGGTCCGATCATTATATTTAGAGTCATTGAATCGATGGTCGCTCCACCATCAATGTAATGGGCAGGGGCGTCAACATGAGTTCCCGCGTGAGTGGTCAATGATAGTAAGGAAAGGTTGAACCCATCACCATTTGTTATTGAAAACCTATGTTCGATAGAAAAAGCAGGGTCTCCGGGGTAAGTCAGCATCCCTCTTTTCAGTGCTAGGCTGACGTCAAATATGGTCATGATACCGTACTCAAATTAACAACAGAAGTGGCGGACACGAGATCCGGCCAGCGAATATCCAATTACTCAGGGGGCGTCAAAAGCGTTCTGAACGATTTCCACGTCAGGAAAGGATCCCAAAGTCACAATCACAACGTCAAATCTCATAGGGCAATCTACCGGGTTATTAGCTAGATAAAATTTGGCTGCTTTTATTACTCTATTGAGCTTACGCTGGTCGAGTGTGAATAGTGGGTTCAAAGCCTCCGGTGAATGACGTGAGCGAACCTCTATGAACACGAGGTCAGGGCCGTGCCTGGCAATAATGTCAATCTCTCCAAGCTTACAAAAGAAATTTCTGGATACAATTTTGTAACCAAGCTCTATTAGTTTCTGTTCAGCCATAAGCTCAGCCCGGGCGCCTCTAGCCCGAGTAGGAAGCGAAGAACCTGATTTATTATTTGAATGATTGATATCCTAGAGCCTTTCTTTCATCATTTTTTCGTGTAGTCGTTTAGCCTGGAGTGAAAAAGCCTCGAGCCTCGCCTCAATAATCTGCGGGAACGCATTCCCGTCGGTCTCTATTGCCAGGAAGGGCAGCTTACGATCAGGGCTCTTGAATATTGGATTGTTCAAATCCGGTCTGGATCCATTATTGCCCATTGAAGCAAGTTTCTCACCCACTGTGAATTTCTCGGACAATATGGCTTCAGCGACTCGTGTGGGCATACATCCGAATGGGCCTATTGAGATGATTCCGCAAGACGGGTGAAGAATTTCATGGAGAGCGGCGCCTACAGTCAGGATAGCCTCTCCGGTTAGCTTCGGAGATATGTAACGTTCTCCGGCTTTTATAAGGTCATCAACCTCAAGTATCTCGTTGAAAAATAAGCCAGACGGCTCAAACAATTTCCTAACCTTCCTGTCAAAATGTCGCTTGACGAAATAACGAATCCAGAAAGGAATATCTTTGGTATCTCCTTCAATTCCTGTCTTAATGAGCCAGTCAACGTATTTGATCCATTCGCTGGTTTGAGATGTCCGGACAATAAAGCCACGATCAGACATCTTTTCGACAAGCTTTTGTAACGAGATAGGATCATTTCGGACGTAAATTTCGCCTATTAACGATATCTTTGGAATCTCCCCATACGGCGCTTTTAGAGGGATCCTGGCCAGTTCCACCGCAGACAGGCCGATCTGACGCTTAATTTCTCTCCACGGTCGGTGAATCACATTTACCAGAGAGTCCCATTCCTTGAAAAAGATTTCCAGGCCGTATTCGCGATCTTTGGCCGCAGCCAAAATCGTGGACCAGATCTCGTACATAACGTCGCCTACCAGAATCGCCCGCCACGCTGGCAGTGTAAATCTGTCACCAAGTCCCATGTATCCGTTGGATGCGTTAAGAGTGAGCACCGCGGCGTTGGGGATCTCGTGACGTTCAATCAACCTTCGCGAAAAAACGTTGTACTGACCAAAACGGCACGGGCCAGCCGCCCCAGGCATGAAGTAAGCGGTAATTTCATCTTCTGGCCTAACTTTCCAGAAATAATTCAACATAGACCCTACGGTTGTTTGTAAAGGCAAACACTCTTTGCATGTCGAATTTCCACGACCTATCTTCAACACTTCTTCATCCGCAGGGGGCAAACCATAGGCGTTTATCCCGACCTTTTCGAATGTTTTAACGAGCGCCTGATGAGCGAATCTGCCCATAGCCGGTAAAACCACACGAACCTTGGGATGATTCAGTGGATAATTTTTACCGTCTGGAGTGATCACACAAGGCTTACCATCCACCATCCCGGTAACAGCGGTCTTAAAGTTTTTACGAAGAGCCACAATTTTTTGCTGGCTTTGGAGTTCCCTATAATAGTGGACGATGTCCAGAAACGCCTCAATTCTGGTTTCCAACCCTGCATCGGCCGTATGACTGTCTAACTCAAGTGTCAGAGATGGCTTTCGACCCATCTCATCCCTGAAATAACCCACGACGAAAGAGTCCGGACCACAGGAAAAGTTGCTTATGAAGACGCCAAAAAGTTGAGGGTGCTTTTTCACAAACCTCCCGGCCTTGAGAATCATTCTTCCCATGGACCAATACATGGTTGCCTCATCGTCCATGCTCTGATCTTCAAAAGGCAGCATATCAAAAGGTAGGATGCGATACCCTCTGGAAGCCAATTTCGCAGGGATTCCCTTATTGGCTTCTGATGTAAAGGCGTTATATGGTCTGCCAAACAATACAATCGTGGTGATTTCAGGGGAGGCTTCAATCTCTTTCAAGATCTCCGCGCCTTTTGCCCGAAGCTTCGCCTTAAAATTGTCCTGAGCCTCAACAGCGGCCTTAAAGGCTCTAAGGCCATCGGCCTTGGTTTTGCCCAGCCCAGTGGCGATGCCTACGAAATCATTCTTGCAAGATTGCAAACCACGACTCATGTTGAGAAATGGTCGCAAAAGTTTTTTTGTTTTAACCTGTTCGAACGCAGTTGAAAGGTAGAAACCTTCACCTTGAACGAACACGCATGTGCAGGTGTTAGGGTCTTCTTTATCAGTCGGAATGCCTCGGATAAGTGGAAGAAACAAAAAAACTTTTGCGACCA
>JAMCYH010000077.1 GCA_023474025.1 Deltaproteobacteria bacterium | reverse complement strand
GATAGCCAACATCACTTCCTCCGAATTCTTCGGAAACGAAGGGCCCGAAGAAGTCAAGTTCCCCCATTTTTCGGGTCAAATCATACGAAAATTCCTCTTTGTCATCGAGTTCCTGGGCAATAGGCGCAATTTCCTTCTCCGCAAACTCCCTTACGACTTTTCTCGTTAGCTCAGCATCTTTAGGTAGATCAAAATTTAGTGACATTCCAAAGCCCCCTTCTGGGATACATTAAAGATAAACAAAGCGCCCCCCCCAAAGACTCAAAAATTCTACCGGCGCGGATTGACGCGGTTCCAATGCGAAAATATAAGGCGACAGATAACGTCTACCGAATGGACAGGGAATCGTATCCAGCACGTTTTCCGACCAATAATGGTGTATGTCGTTTATTCGGATTTCGCCGAAGTGGAGAAAAGAATTGTTAGATCAGAAAATAGCAGATGCTAGAGATCGTTGTCAAGCTGAATAGGACCGAGGCCTTGGAAACACTTGCCAGACCGGGAATTCAATTACTCTTGGGCGGGAGCCTAATCGGTTGCAAATGAATTTATTATTCTTGATTATAGATAATAAATGTAATCAAGTAATATAATTTTCAAGTAAACAATAATATTATTGATAACAACATCCCCTATTTATTATATTTTAATTGACATCATTAATTTTAACCAATAAAATTAGACTAATTACTAAAATTGTGCCCTAATTTGTTAACCTTAGCTTTCAACTCAAAAGGAGATACCGCGAATGAATCCATCATGTTTGTTTTCAATACTTCTAATAGTCGCCTCGGTGTCTCTTATATCCTGCTCTCAAAGTACCGACCAAAATGTACCAGCCAACCACACTGCGTCCTTAGGCCAGTCGGCCAGTGTCGAGGCGGAGCTCAAGCAAACCAGAGATAGACTTACTTCTGCGGAAACTGAGAATAGGGAGTTGCAGGCTTCAAATAAAATGTTGACGGAGAAACTAAAAGAGATTCAGGAGGCTGCGGAAGTTGAAGCCAAAAAGGCCGTTTCAGGGACGCCATCTGGTGGCCCATCCGGCGCCGTGCCTGAACAAACCAGGATTGCTCTCATGGGAGCAAAGGCGATAGCTGAATTTAGGGCCAGAGAAGCCGAGAGGCATGTGGAATCTCTCAAGGCGGAACTGTCAAAAAAGGATGATGAAATGAGGGCAGCGCTAGAAAAGGTCGAGTCAATATCTCACGAAAACGACGATCTGAAGAATAAGCTGGATACACTTAGCGCTGATACCGCCCAAAAAGAAATGGAACTCGATCAGACTGTAAAAAAACTTGAATCTACAGTGTCAGAGCGAGCTACCACAATTGCAAAACAGGATGCTGATTTAAAGGAAAAAGAGGACCTTATTGGCACTCTAAAAAAAGCCTGGTCAGACGCCTCACAACTAAAAACCAGTTTAGAGGCAGGCCTGAATCAGGCAAAAACGAATCTGGCGGAATGTGAAAAACAAAACAACGGTCTCAAGGCGTCACTAGATCAACAACAAAAAGAAACGGCAAAATATTCCGGGGATTTTGAAAGCCTTAAAAAAGACCATTCTTTGTGTATTGCTCAAACGCAGGCTCTGAAAAAACAATTAGAGACCTGTGCAAAACAGATCGAGGCCCTGAAGGCTTCCGCCGAGAAACAGAAAGCCTCAGATCTGAGCCCAAAAGAAAAAGGCTCTACAACTTCGGTAGTGGAACAGCTCCTAGGTGGCCCGACACAGGATAAATCGACTAAAGAAAAATAAAATAGAATCCTGTTTTAGGTATACCCGACTTTTTCCATGAATCTGAGTGATTGGAGATCTTCTCCCTTTATATGTCGGACAAAGGCTGAAAGACTCTCACGGACTTCAGCCCTGGCCATTCGGCCAATCTTGATCCTGCCGGCTAATCTGGAGTCAGAATCCAGAAGGTGACGTAACGCTGCAAGAGTTGCTGGGCTGATCCGAATCGTGGTCGAAGATCTTTCATCCAGACAGGCCCTGTGACAGATGCCTCCCAAGTTCGGTGTGAAAAAAGCATCGGTATTTGGTGAAAACCCTTTTTCACATATAGGGCAGTTGCTAAAAACAGGCCGGTAGCCCAACAGAGCGAGGAGATGAATTTCGTGGATCAGGAATTCCATGGGACTCGGCGTGGACCTGTCTACAGTTACTAGAAAATTCTCCAGAAAATCAAAGACATTTTCATCAGGTTGTCCTTCAGGCAAAAAAACCGAGGCGAGTTCCAAAAAGTAAGAAGTTCTGGCCACTAATTCCATATCGTTACGAATCTTCAAAAACGCAGTCAACATATGGGCTTCATCTATCCAAACCATATTATCTTTTTGCCTGGACCTGACTACTATATCGACTATACAAAGGGGTTCAAGATGCCCTCCGAAACGAACCCTACTCTTCCTGGAATTTTTGGCTACACCAGTGAGCCACCCTTTCTCGCGGGAGATAAATATGACCATTTCATCGGCTTCTCCCCGATCCATTTTTTTCATTATTATAGATCTAACTGTCATTTCGCTACATGGGCCAAAATAAAACTGAAAAGGAGATTCTTTTCCAAAAAGTCGCTTTCAGAACGCTAAATCAATTCTTGAGCCTCAACATCTTTGACAAGACGCAACGTGACTCGCCGGTGTTCTTCCATAGAAACTCGGTCCAGAACTTCGACAATTTGCTCCAGTTTCCTGAGGTTCCTGGATTTTCTTGAAAGCAGGTAGTTTATGACATCATGAGTCAGCCGCAGTCCCCTTTTACTAGCCATTTTGTCCAGGATCAGTACCCGGACGTTGTCATCAGGAGGGATCAGTTCTAGCGCAAGGCCTGATATCATTCTTGAGCGCAAATGGGGATCATCCAGAAAAATTTTCTCAGGTCCAACGGTGGAAGCGCAAACAAGGCGCGTTCCAGTGGTGAGAAGTTGATTCCAGAGGTTCCATAGGTGTTTCATGTCTGGGCCGGATACCATATCGACATCATCAATCAGTACAGTCCCTAGGGACGCTTTACGTATTGATACGGCCGACTCGAGAGTATTCCCGCTCTTCATACTGTTGACCACCGGAATGAAGATTGACTCGCTCTGGTAAAGAGATCTTAGAAATCCCAAGAATGCCTTTAAAATGAGAGTCTTGCCTGAACCCGAGGGCCCATACATGAATATCGGGGCTGGCTGATTACTCTGCGTAGTCAAAGTTGCTTTAACCGCTTGAACCGCACTAGCTATACCGGGATGCAAAACCACGTCAGAGATTGTCACATCGTCCGAATCGTAAAGGGGGAGAGCTATCTGCTTCATGACCCGATTGTATTGGGGTCGGTCCAAATGATCAACAGACAATTTCGACAAAAAAGGCTTGACAGCCATGATTAGCTCCATTAATGTCCAATTAGCCGATATGTGGCGCTAATCTTCAGTCCTACGACACCATCCGAGGAATTCAAAAGCACGGTTGGGGCTTTACGTAAATCCTACGATTTCGTTTCCTGTTTGACCTGTCTTAGAATTGCTTCAAAGTTTATAGATCCCAGTAATCATATATATAAAAATAAATTTAGAAAATCATCAGGAGTAGGCATGGACGTTCAAGAATTGAAAGAAAAAAAGGTAAGCCAACTTTTGTCTATTGCTAATTCCCTTGAAATTGAGGGAGCGAGCAGTATGCGGAAGCAGGAACTAATTTTTGCGATATTACAGGCTCATCAACAACAGGAAAAGGAACAGCCTATCAAAGGGGAAGGGGTTCTGGAAACCTTACCTGATGGATTTGGGTTTCTTAGGGCGCCAGATTACAACTATCTTCCCGGCCCTGATGACATCTATGTCTCACCCAGTCAAATCCGACGATTCAATTTGAGAACAGGGGATACGGTCGCCGGCTACATTCGTCCACCAAAAGATACCGAACGATATTTCGCTCTGCTGAAAGTTGAGCAAATTAACGGAGAAGATCCGGAAAAGGTCCGTGACAAGATACTGTTCGATAATTTGACCCCCTTGTATCCGGATGAAAAAATAAAGCTGGAAATTGGACCAACTCAATATTCCATGCGAATCATGGATTTGGTAGCGCCAATCGGAAAAGGACAACGCGCACTGATTGTTTCTCCTCCCAAGGCAGGAAAGACTGTTTTGCTCCAGCATATAGCCAACAGCCTTACCATGAATCATCCTGATGTTTATCTGATAGTGCTCCTGATTGACGAACGTCCAGAAGAAGTCACCGACATGCAGCGCTCGGTCAGAGGGGAAGTCATTTCTTCAACTTTTGATGAGCCGGCTCAACGTCATGTACAGGTCGCTGATATGGTAATCGAAAAAGCTAAGCGTTTGGTTGAGCATAAAAAGGACGTGGTTATACTTCTTGACAGTATTACCAGGCTGGCTCGTGCACACAATACAGTTGTGCCACCGAGTGGGAAGATCCTTTCTGGTGGTGTTGATTCTAACGCTCTTCATAGGCCCAAACGGTTCTTTGGCGCGGCAAGAAACGTTGAAGAAGGCGGAAGCCTTACGATAATCGCCACGGCCCTTATCGATACAGGAAGCAAGATGGACGAAGTAATTTACGAGGAATTCAAGGGCACTGGAAATATGGAGATTCATTTGGATAGACGTTTGCTTGAACGACGCATCTTCCCGTGTATCGACATCAACCGTTCCGGCACTAGAAAGGAAGAGCTGTTGTTGAATCCTCAGGATCTTCAAAGAATATGGTTGCTCCGAAAGCTATTGGCAGACATGAATTCAGTAGACGCTATGGAATTCCTTCTTGACAAAATCATGCAAACAGATTCGAACAGAGAATTCCTTCAGGTTATGAACAAATAGCCCGGACTGTATCGGTCTGGATTAACCCGGCCATTGGTGTAAGCCATCGTAGCGGTAGCTTGGGGTTCAATTTGCAAAAGTGGATGCGGATTTAGACTTTTTAAAAAAGTGATTTATCTTTTAGTAATGGACCGATGGTGATATAATATTTAGTTTAAGATCAATCCATGGAGGATAGCTATGAAAAAAGGGATCCATCCCGAATATAAAGAATCTGTTTTCCGTTGCGCCTGTGGAGCTGAAATAGTCACCCAGTCTTTACAGCCGGAATACCGTTTAGAAATTTGTTCCTCATGTCATCCTTTTTTCACTGGTAAACAAAAACTCGTAGACAGCGCAGGTCGAGTTGAGCGATTTTTAAAGAAGTATGGTGACCAGGCAATAGCCACCGGCAAAAAACCAGCGAAAATCAGAAAGAAGGCTGAGTCCCCTGTGAAGACGTCCGCGAAACAGAAGAAGGAATAAAAAGTTAAAAATTCTTAGGATGAACGGGAAGACTTTAACACAGGTCTAATATTCCGGGAACATTGAGCAATTAATATGTCATGCGAGCAATTGTTCGCTTCTAAAGCTGGAGCGTCATGATTCTAAATAATGATTCCAATTCAGGCAGCGATTTGATCAAGGTTGGTGGACAGGCAGTAATCGAAGGTATAATGATGCGCGCCCCCAAGACATTTACCGTGGTTGTTCGCCGACCTGATGGTCAGCTTTCCGTTCGGGAAGATCGATGGTACTCTCCAATGGAAAAATGGCCTCTGTTAAAAAAGCCATTCTTGCGGGGATGCGTGGTGCTCTACGAAGCCCTCTTCAACGGTATCCAGGCGCTCACGTATTCGGCCCAGGAGGCTCTTGGGGAAGAAGAGGAGCGACTTAGCCCGTTGGCCCTTGCAGGCACTATAGCCTTTGCCCTTGGTGGCGCGGTTCTGTTGTTTGTTGTAATTCCCCATTTGGCTACACTCGGCATTGGCGCTTTAACCGGTACAGATTTGGGAGTTCGCAACGTTTGGTTCCATATAATCGACGGGATAATCAAGGTCAGTATTTTCATTGGATACATAGGGCTGATCTCCATGTTGAAAGATATACGTAGAGTTTTTCAATATCATGGCGCAGAACACAAATCGATTCACGCATATGAAAAAGGTGAGGAACTCACCGTCGAGAACGCTCGAAAGTATCCTACTCTGCACGCTCGCTGTGGAACTGCCTTTATACTGTTGGTTCTGATGTTGAGTATTTTTCTGTTTACGATTGTTTTTCCATTTGTTCCGAAAGAAATTTTTGGCAACAGAATCGTAACCAACATTTTTTTTATCCTGATAAAGATTGCTTTATTGCCACCCATTGCTGGTATTTCCTATGAATTGATCAGGTTCGCCGATAAGCGGCAGAATTCGGTGATTTCGTTGATATTGTCTCCTGGCATGTGGTTACAAAAGCTAACTACTCGTGAGCCATCTGATGATCAATTGGAAGTTGCTATTGTGGCGCTCAAGAGAACACTTGAAAAAGAAGGGCATTGGGCTGAATTAAAAGGCTCCATTTGAGAAAGATCAATGGAAGTGCTCACTAAACTTGAAGAATTAAATCGCAGGTATGAAGAACTCGACCATGAGCTTGCGAGGCCGGAAATTGTCTCTGATTTGGCTGCGCTCAAGAAGTTTTCCAAAGAACAGTCAGAGCTAAGCGAGATAATATCCTCGTACAAGAAACTCAGCTCCGTAATTGAAGAAATCGGTGAGTTGGAGAATATCATATCTGAAGGTGAGGACGCTGAGCTTGTAGGAATGGCCAGGGATGATCTGGCGCCACTCACGGAACGCAAGGCGAAGATTGAGCGCGAAATCAAGCTTCTTCTAATTCCTCGTGACCCCAATGACGGGAAAAATATATTTCTCGAGATCAGGGCAGGTACTGGCGGAGAGGAAGCTGCTCTATTCGCTGCCGACCTTTTTCGGGCTTATTGCCGTTATGCTGAATCCAGAAAGTGGAAAGTCGAGATGATGTCCGTTTCCAACAGCGCATCGGGGGGACTTAAAGAGGTTATTGCGCTGATTCAGGGGCAGGGGGCTTTTTCTAGATTAAAATTCGAACGAGGGGTTCACCGGGTTCAACGTGTTCCACTGACAGAATCCCAGGGACGTATTCACACATCTGCAGTAACAGTCGCTGTGTTGCCCGAGGCTGATGATGTAGAAGTAAATATCGACCCAAAAGACCTTAAGATAGATGTTTATCGTTCATCAGGACCGGGAGGCCAGAGCGTTAACACGACGGATTCAGCCGTAAGAGTAACCCATCTTCCAACCAATATAGTTGTCACATGTCAGGATGAAAAGTCACAGCACAAAAACAAGGCTAAGGCCATAAAAATCCTGCAGGCCAGGCTTTTGGACAAGATGGAAGAGGAACGTGACTCTGAAATCAGCAAGGAGCGAAAAAGTCAGGTGGGCTCGGGTGACCGTTCCGAAAGGATAAGAACTTACAACTTTCCCCAAAATCGTGTTTCGGATCACAGGATTGGATTGACCATCTACCGTCTCGAAGAGATTATGGAGGGAAAGCTGGATGATCTAATCGATCCTTTAAATGTTCACTTCCAGACTCAAGCTTTGAAGGATACTTTTGCCAACTGATCTTTCCAGATATTGATTTAGCAATCAAATTCCCCATAAAGACCTGTAATAAATTCTTGACACGAGCATAGCGATTCATTAGTGTAAATCGCTGTATATAAATTGCTCACATGGAAAGCGCACTGCCTACCGAGAGCTAATATCAGACTCTCGTAATCAAGATATAATAGAATGGTAACGCTCGTCCGGAATCCGTCCAAAAGTCAGTAGTCAATTGTCTCGAAGAGATTATGGAGGGAAAGC
>JAMCYH010000013.1:4897-7729 GCA_023474025.1 Deltaproteobacteria bacterium | reverse complement strand
TCGCGAGGTGGTCCCATTGCAGCGCATCACATACCCCTAATGCAAGTTCGTCATTACAGGCAAATATTCCAACAGTATCTTTAAATAATTCAAAATTATGTTCTAATAACTGACTTACCGATAGGGAGGCGCTTTTACGGGTATAGGGAAGAGGTTGATCTGGGTTGATAGTTATTACATTATCGGAGTCTCTTGATAAGAGCTTAATTTCATCTTCGAACCCTCTTAGCCGGACTTGCGATTCGCCGGTGCCAGTGACGACGATAAACTTGGGCTTCCGTGGTAGGTGATTACGCGGGATGGATTCATAGTATTTCCATAAGGACCTCGCAGCCAGCTGGCCGCCATGATAATTATGCGGAACCACTGCAGGAGGCACAGTCACACCTTTTATCTTAAAATGCGGTGAACAACCTTCCAAGGACTGGTCAACTGTAATAAACCTGGCTGCGGGGTACTTTTTAAGAAAAGGAAAAACGACCTCTGCCACAGCATTTGCATCAATAGGTGAAACTACATACACAAGGTAAGGTGGCGAGCCGTTCAATATGTCTGAGAGCAGCGCTTTTTGCTGAAAACCTGTCTTTCCATTGATATCTGGTTTTGGCACGCGAACAACAACGTCATATTTATCTTGAAGATTTTGTACTACTTCAGAAGTAAGTATCGCAAAGAAATCGAAGCTTGAGTCTAGATCGGGATCAGAAAGGAACGCTGATGTGACAAACGCAATTCTTTTGCGCATTTCTTTTGTCTCCTTGCTAATTGATTTCATATCCTATTTTGCCTGATGGCTGATAAGTTTAACCGGGACCATGGTATCGGCTGGCACGGTCTTTCCTTGCATAAGTTGCAATGCCAGGTCAATGGCGATCCGTCCCATTTCCTTTGGCTGTTGTTGAACAGTCGCTGCCATCTCTCCGCGTTTAACAGCGGCCAATCCATCCGCCGTTGCGTCGAACCCAACAATGAGTATCTTCTTAGAGGTTTTGGATTCTTGAAGTGCCTTGACAGCTCCCAATGCCATTTCGTCATTAGCGGCGAATACTGCGTCGAGATTTGGGTTTGCTATTAATATGTTTTGAAATACATTAAGCCCTTGCTCACGACTGTAATTTGCCGTTTGCGAGGCGACAAGATGGATTCCTGGGAATTTCGCCAAGGCTTCGGTAAATCCTCGCTTCCTCGCATTCGCGACATCGCTCCCCAGCACACCTTCCAGCATTGCTACCTGACCACGGCCTTGGAGGGCTTTGCCTATGAACTCTCCGGCCAGCTTTCCTCCGAGAATGTTGTCGGAACCAACATGTCCAGCGACTACTAGGTTAGCTTTCTTTGCTGAATCTGGATCCACCGTGTTGTCAACCAGTAGAACGGGTATCTTTGCATTCTGAGCTTTTTTTAGAGCAGGTAGGACAGCTTTTGAGTCGGCAGCGACGAGACAGATAACCTTTACCTTCAGCGTTACGGCATTTTCAATAAGTGCTACCTGTTGATCGACGTTGGTAAAATCGGGGGGGGCCTGGACCACTATGTCTGCTTCGGGATGCTTCTTCATTGCTTCACGTGCAGAGGTTGTCATATCAACAAAAAACGGATTCGCTAAGGTCGGTACGATATAGGCGATCTTCTCCTTGGCGCAGTACCCCTGGTAAACGAAGCAGAGGAAAGAAAAAAGCGCCGCGATCAGGACCATAACAGTTTTTCTTATCCTATTTTGCATTTTGTCACCCCCTCAATAGTGATGGCTAATGTCCGTTTTTCAAAGGGTCTTTGCCGCCCTTTCGAATGGAATCTACGAGGAAGACCGAGATCAAAACCAAGCCGATGACAATTTGATGAAGGTATGGCGATAAATCCATCAATACCATCGCGTTGCGAATTGCCGCCAAAAGAACAGCACCGGCAGCAGTTCCAAGGGCGCTTCCTTTTCCCCCCGAAAGGGACCCTCCGCCAAGAACAGCAGCCGTGATGGAGTCTAGTTCGTATAGATTTCCCGCCAATGGCTGGGCCGAACCCAAGCGACCGGCCACCGTGATGCCTGCAAGGCTAGCTAACAACCCACAGAACACATAGGTGCCAGCTACGTAACCCCGGATATCTACTCCTGAAATCCAAGCCGCTCTTGCGTTGCCTCCAATGGCATATAAATGAGTCCCTCCGATGCTACGGCGCAAAAAACCATAGAGTAGTAGTCCGACAATTGCGAAAATTATGACCGGCATCGGAACTCCTATGATGTTTCCTTCGCCAAGAAAGAGAGAAATCGATCCAATATCAGAAAGTGGTTGACCTCTCGAAGATAAAAGTGCTAATCCCCTTGCTAAACCCATCATGCCAAGTGTAGCGATGAACGACGGGATTCCGAAAAAGCTCACAGCCACGCCGTTGGCGGCGCCGCAACCCAGCCCAACGAGAAGTGCTAAAATAGTGGCCGGAAGGACCGGATATCCATAACCGCATGTTATTGCAAGGACGATGGCCGCGAGAGCCGCGACACTTCCTACCGACAAATCAATTCCACCACCGATTATAACGGGGGTCATCCCGATCGATATTATCCCTATTATCGAAGCTTGCAAAAGAACATTACTTAAATTCTCCCACGAAAAGAAAACTGGGTTACTAATTGCCACAGACATCAAAAAAAGAGCGACAACTGCTGGAATAGCCAACCGCGTTACGATATCGCGAATGTTCATTATGTCTCACCCCGGTTGCTTAGCTGGGCCGTTGGCTTGAAATCCAGATCTAAAATATGATCGCTTACTCCTTCCAAAAAAACATCATCAGTTGAAGAGACTACAACCCAACAGTCAGGCTTTGCAAGTG
>JAMCYH010000013.1:0-4863 GCA_023474025.1 Deltaproteobacteria bacterium | reverse complement strand
CATGGTTGGGTTCGTCGAGTAAACATACTTTCGGATTAGCGCTAGAGATTCTGGCAAGTAGTGTTCTCTGCTGGTTACCACCACTCAGATCTCTCAAAGAATCGTCCAGGCGACGCTGATCAATACCGACTTGCATTGCTAATTTCTTTGCAATAGCGTATTGAAAACCTCGCTTTACTATTCCGAGAACAGCGAGATCATTTAGAAGATAAAAAGTGAGATTGTCCCTAACACTTAAATTCGGAAAAGAGGCCTCTAATTCGCGATCTGCAGAGAGGTAGTAGACACCTTCTTGGAGGGCCTCCTTTGGTGATTTAGGAGAAAACCGTCGCTCTCCGAATACGAGGACGATGTCGAATAGATTATCGACCTTTACCAATGAGCGCAAAATCTTACTGGCGAGAAGGCTCGGTTTTGTCCGTAGGCCAGTGACACAGCCATTCCGTAAAGTAAGGCTGCGGGAATTAACGGAAAGACTAGAGTTTAGCACTAGTTCCAGATTTGTTGTTGCAGAGGCCTCTTGTAATTGGTCCTCGCCAATTCTTTCCGTCGCAGCAGAAACTATCGATGGAAACATCAATTTGACTACTTCAGCTTCAGAGCTTTCCTTAGTCGGCTGCGTGGCCACCATGTGGCCATCCCGCATTACGGTTACGATGTCCGCCATTCTCAGGGCTTTTGATACTTGATGTGTTATAAGAAGCAAATGGGTTCCGTTGGCACACAGCTTTTCTGCAACGCGGTCAAGAATTGAATATGCAGAGTCCTCTGTATTCAAGGGAGGTTCGTCAACCACAAGAAACGAGGGTTTGCGCATGTAGGCTCGCAATAAATCAACTGCTTGCTTTTGCTCGAGTGTCAACTCAGAAATAGGGGCTGAGGGATTCAGCTTTAGATCAAATTCAGCTAAGCATGTGCGCGCCGAACCCAAAAGTGACTGGTTCGTCAGGAAACTGGAGTGCCAATAAGAACCTTGTTCTACTCCCAAAAAGAGATTGGCAGCGATAGAAAGGTTAGGCGCTAGAGCGGGTTCTTGTGTAACAATGTGAATTCCAAGTTTAATCGAATTACGGCGAGACGTTAATTTGACCGGATTTCCGTCAAAAAATATACTTCCCATGTAATTGCCAAACCGCCCAGCTAAGAGCCAGCCAAGTGTGCTTTTACCTGCTCCATTAGCACCTAACAGCGCATGAATAACCCCAGGGTGAAATTCCATTGAGACATCATTGAGCACTCTATGAGAGCCAAATGACTTACTGAGGTGATCAAGCCTTAGTGTTTGTCGTAGAACCGTTGATCCCATCCGCCCTCTATGCGAACGAATATGTGTTCACCTGGCATGTACTGTACCAGCTAACCAACTCAAGCAACTGCTGCTGAAACTGGTTCACTTGCGTATTCTTGTTCTTTCCACAATAGGTATTTCCGAACAATGTGGGAACGTTTCTTGTTTAAGACGTAAGTCATGTGCCTCTCGTCACGCCACGAATAAACGTTCTTGAAATCAGAAGGCACCATCGAAGGGTCAACACCGAGAGGAATACGTAACACTCCAATTTCCTGAAATTCACAACTAAGATAAAGGTTAGCTGCTCTGGTATTTTTTTTGGCAGTTGTTAGTTCGACCGCATCAGACCTGAACTTGTGCGCAACTAGTTGTAGGAATCGGACGCAACGTCTACCGACTCCTTTTCCTTGCATGGTATCGGCGACAGCGACGCCAAGTGTAGGAATGTTGAGGATAGAGCCACCAAATTCGCGGATGGAACTCGTTCCCCAGAGAACAAAATGTGCGATTGGTTTTCCTTTAAAAAACATAAGATAAGCGCTATCGGTACCATTAATACTGCGGTCGATTGCAGACCGGAATGCATCCCGAGCAGATTCCCGATGTGCCCAAGGATAGGGTGCAAAAAGTTCTCGCGATAACTGGCTCAGTTGCCCACCGAACTCTTCCAGATATACTTCATCCCCTCGTCGGAGACTCCGCACTAATAACCCCGTGTGATCCTTTAGACAAACCTTCCATGGACAACTGAATGCATGAATATAGTCTTCGGGCGCATCTATTAGAGACAACAGGCGTTGGACTTCCTGATTTAATTTCATGCGCCTATCACTGGCAAGTGCTCGATCAAAACATGCCAGGCTCTGTTTAGATACACGTTCAGAGATAGTAATTACTGACATTTTTGCCTCCGAGGACGGATAGGTAATAATCTGCATTTAACCAAGTCTGGGAGACTTGATGGGCTCGTTACCTCGACTACTTCCAATCCCGCCGCCGCAGCACTGGTTTTCCCTGATTGGGAATCTTCGAAAGCAATTCCCTTTGATACACCGAGCCTCTTCATAGCTATAAGATAAGGTTCCGGGTGAGGCTTTGGTTTTTGAACATCTTCGAGACATATTACAGTCCTAAGATATTGGAAAACTCCTCCACCCTCAAGTACTGCGATAGCTTCTGCTCGTGGACTTGATGTCACAACCGCGATCGGCGATTGAGACAATCGTTTCAGTAGTTGAATTGTTGTTACTGATAATGGTGATTGGGTCCTAACGAGGTTGATGTATTGCTCCTTCTTATTACTAAGGATATGGTTACCAGATAATCGAGATAAGCTACGTGGACAAACTCGATCGAGAATCTCTGGATCAGGATGGCCAATTGCGTGGATCTTGTACATTTGCCATGATAGATCAATATTGAAGTCACGAAGCGTAGTGCGCCATGCCCGCCAATGGAGTCGTTCAGAGTCAACGAGTGTGCCGTCCAAGTCGAAAAATAATGCGGGTGACTTTAAGGATGAAATATTGACAGGGACATTCTCAAACAAGTACATAAATCTTCTCCTGTTTCTTTCTATTGAATACCATACCAATTCCTTGGGCGGTCATGAGGCCCACGTCACCGGCAGGCCGGGCCCAAATCCACTTCCAATTCCCCAGACATTATTGCAAAGATTCTATAAAGAGGTACTTCTTCTCCCCGATTGGTATTTTCTAGTAATTCGGGATTCACAGTGCCACGAGCAAAGGCAGATTGTCAAGTAGCTACCTAAATTTGGGATCTTTGGCCAACCATTATTCTGTCACCAAGTTTGAGCGGTATCTTGCCACCCAGGGGACTTATCGCCGGCCTATGGAAAAGTGCAGATATGGTATGGTGAGTGGAGGTTTCCAGGACTGTGATAAGTTACTCAGCAGAGCAGATAATAAACTCGGCGGTCATGTTGCGAACTGACGCCCAACGATTCATTAAAGCTTGGGAATTTTAGGGGAGTGTCCTACAGGTTTCAGGAAGGCGTGAGGTTGCGTAGTATGGCCAGTCAGGTTGTGAAGGAGGGGAACGTCACTCCTGCTCGGATAAACAATGGCTCCCGGGAGTGAGAGAGGGCCAATGAGTGAACTCCATGAGTCCGTTTTCTACTCCTCTTTTCTCCCTTTTTTCGCATTACCAAAAAGCCAGAAACCTCAGGACTTCCAAACTTTTTCGCTAAATTCGCTTTTTTCGCCTTTATATGCAGCATGAACAGAAGGAACAGATTGACATATCTCTTAATTTTCCTCTTGACAAATCATATCCAATGGATACACTAGCAGCGGAATGACAGGAAAGGAACTACAGGAATGGCGGCGCAAACGGGGTTTAACCCAAGAGGGATTGGCCCGGAGACTTGGCGTGATCCGGCTAACCGTGGCCCGCTGGGAAACCGGGACGCGGGCCATTCCGTCCTTTCTTCCCTTGGCATTGGAAGCCTTGGAAAATCGGCTAAAAAAGGAGGAAAAAGGAAATGGCTTGCATCAGTAAGCGGCGCGGGCGGTGGGTCATTGATTTTTATGACCAACACGGCGTGAGGCGGTGGAAAACCATGCCGGAAGATGCAACTAAAGGGCAGGCCAAAGAGGAATTGCGGTCTATTGAGGAAATGGTGGAAGAGGGGGTATATCTCTCTTCCGGGAAAACTCCAACATTCTCCGATGTGGCCCGTGATTGGCTGGCGCACAAGAAACTGAAGCTGAGGGAAACCACTTGGGAAGTTTATGCTGGCCATGTGCGAAATCACTTCTCCGATTTAGACCATCTCAAGATCAACCGGATCAAAATCGCCACGGTAGAGAAGTTTATTGATGACCGTCAAGCCCAAGGGATGAACTTGGGAACCCTTAGAAAAATTCTGGTCACCCTGGGGCAGATATTGAGTTACGCGGTTCGTCATAAGTACCTTCGCTTTAACCCGCTAAAAGAGGCGGAAAGGCCCCGGAGCCAGGGGGAATTAAATGAAGATGATGATTGCTGTCAGGACATGAAGATTCTCACCCCGGCCCAAATCACCATTTTCTTGGCCCAGGTAAATGATCCCAAATATCGAACCTTGTTTATGTTGGCGATTTTTAGCGGGGCGCGGCAGGGTGAATTATTGGGGTTGAGATGGGGTGATGTGGATTGGGGGTGTTGTCAATTGGCCATACAGCGCACTTTCAATAACGGGCGGCTGTTTACTCCCAAATCCAAAACCTCCAAGAGAAAAATTGACCTTGGCCCCAAGGTTATTAAGGAACTGAAAAAGTGGCGGCTGGCCTGCCCGAAAAATGACCTTAACCTAATTTTCCCAAACGAAGCTGGGAACCATATGAATAACAAGAACATGCTGCGCCGATTTTTCAGGCCAGCGCTTAAGACCGGGGGTTGTCCTGCTATCCGGTTTCACGATCTCCGCCACACCTATGCCAGCCTCTTAATTGAGCAAGGTGAGAACATCAAATACATTCAAACTCAACTCGGGCACTCAAGCCCCACGGTGACCTTGAACGTCTATGCCCACCTCATGAAGCCCATCAATCAGGAAGCAGCCTGCC
>JAMCYH010000176.1 GCA_023474025.1 Deltaproteobacteria bacterium | reverse complement strand
GATTGTCACTTGGGAATGAAACACTTGGCGGTGTGTTCACAAGACTCATTGAGAAGAATACTACGATACCAACCCGTAAGAGCCAGATCTTTTCCACCGCGTCAGATAACCAACCCTCAGTATCCATCCACGTATTGCAGGGCGAACGGGAAATGGCGGCGAATAACAAAACACTTGGTCGTTTTGAACTGGTTGGAATACCGCCCGCCCCACGTGGTATGCCTCAGATTGAGGTTACTTTTGATATAGACGCGAATGGGATAGTGCATGTTTCTGCAAAAGACCTTGGAACAGGTAAAGAACAGTCTATTAAGATAACCGCTTCGAGTGGAATGACGGAAGAAGAAATTCAACGCATGGTCAAAGACGCTGAAGCTCATGCTGAAGAAGATCGGAGTAAGCGGGAATTAATAGACATAAGAAACCAGGCCGATTCAACCATTTACATGACAGAAAAGTCATTAAAAGAATATGGTGACAAGGTTGATTCTTCAGTAAGAAGCGCCATTGAAGCTGCCATCGCCAAGACCAAAAGGGCCATGGAAGGTTCTGACACCAATGAGATAAAAACCTCTATGGAAGAGTTACAGCAGGCCTCGCACAAACTTGCTGAGGCCATGTACCAGCAAGCGTCATCAGGCGCTGGAGGGGGCACAGATACCGGATCTACTGGTGGAGGCGGATCGCAATCGAGTGCGAAGCCAGAAGAAGATGTTGTTGACGCGGATTTTGAAGAGGTTAAAGACAGCAAGAAATAAATTACGATAGCGCACATTAAACTGATGGGGCCTTTATTTAAGAAAGGCCCTTTTTTTTTGAGAGAAATGGGATTTGATCTTGGTTATAATAATGTGTTATTCTAAAAAGATATGTTTTTAACCGAATTTTCCAAATAGCCGAAATATACGCAATGAAACATCAAAAAAATAACCACCGGTTAAACCTTAAAACTACTATTGATTGAGGACCTTTTTATGGCCGAAGTAAAGCCTTTCCAGTCGGTTCATTATGGCCCTGACTATTCGCATGTTCTTAAAAGTCTTATTACTCCACCTTACGATGTAATATCTCCAGAACAACAGGATTCATTTTATGAGTCACACCCATTCAACGTTATACGATTAGTCCTAGGCAAACAATTCAATGAAGATACACCCGAAAATAATCGGTATACAAGGGCCGCTGATCTCCTTAAGCAATGGATGCGGAACGCAGTTCTTGTTCGAAAATCGAAACCCTGTTTTACGCTCTACCAAATGGACTTCAAGGAACCAGAGGGTAATGTAAAACGAATCGACGGAATAGTTGGTTTGGTCAAGGTTGAAAATTATGGGATTGGTAAGGTGCTTCCCCATGAGAAAACGTATTCCGGACCAAAAAGAGATCAATTGGAGCTGTTACGCGCGTGCAGGGCGAACATTACTCCTATTCATGCCATGTTCGATGACCCTGACGAAACTGTACTAAAAACCTATCATAAACTCCTGACCACCCGACCAGAGCAGGAAGTCAAGGATTCTGATGACACAATACATCGTACTTGGAGCATCTACGATGAAAAGCGCATGCACGATATAATAAGTTTTTTACGCAGTAAAAGCCTTGTTATAGCTGACGGTCATCACCGTTATGAAACTGCTTTAGCGTATTGTAGAGAAGTGGAATCTCAAAATCCGTCCATAACCGGTGAGTCACACAAATATGTAATGTCGTACCTGACCTCAATGACTCATCCTGGACTAACCATTCTGGCCGCTCATCGAATGTTGAAGGACTTGAAAGATTTTAATAAAGAGTTGCTATTAAAAAAAATAAGCGATTGTTTCGAAATTCATGAACTGGATCATGAAATCGATGACATAAAAACAGCCTCAAAATGGTTGTCCTTAAAGTTACAGGAATTTGCTGATGTTGGTGGTCATTTTGGAATGCTGATCGGCGGTGAAAAGAAGTTTCACCTTCTGAAGTTAAAAGAATCCCAAATCAAGTCTCAATACCTGGACAACAGATTACCCGAGATTTTAACCGATTTGGATGTGACCATTCTGCGAGAGCTGATTCTCAGACACGGATTTGGGTTGGCTATAGAAGATTCCGAGAATGTCATAGAATATTCGCCATCAGTTGAGGAAGCTGTTACGAAGGCTTTACTGGGAGAAGTCCAGGTGAGCTTCATACTCAACCCTACCAGGGTAGACCAAATGGAAAAAGCTGCCGAGTTAGGTTACAAAATGCCCCATAAATCGACCTACTTTTATCCGAAAATTTCATCGGGATTAGTATTCAATGTCTTCTAACTATGTTTCAATATCTTTGCCCAATTGGTTCTGTTGGCGTTTTCGATAGAATAAGTCGAGATCAATGTTGGACATCCAAGCAGAAACTATAGATGGTTTGTTCCGAAACAAAGTGCGGGTAATACAGGCGTCAAAAGGTTATAGGGTATCGGAAGACGCGATTATTCTTACCTGGTTTGCCAAGCCATGTAAGGAAGATTTTGTTTTAGACGCTGGATATCGCGGGGGGAGACTTGCTTTTGGACTGGCGATAAAGAGCCAGACTGTAAAGGTAGTGGGCCTGGAAATCCAGGAAGGATTGGTCGGCAGAGCTCAGCGCGGAGTTATATTGAACAATTTGGTTTCCAAGGTCTTCATGCTGCGTGGAGATCTACGGAATGCTGACCTGTTGTTTCGCCCTGGTGCATTTGACATGGTAGTGTCCAATCCACCATATTACAAGTCTGGTTCAGGAAGAGTAAGCCTATTAAGCGAAAAGGCCCTCTCCAGACATCAAATTATGATGCCGCTGGCTGATTTGTTCAATGTGTCTTCCAAATTACTGAAATCTGATGGAAGGCTTTGTCTGATCTATCCGGCGAATGAATCTCATCAATTGGACGAGGCCACAATGGTTTCCGGCCTTAAGATGAGTCGGAGGCTATGGATTCACACATATGAGACTGCAGAACCTGTTCTTGTTTGTGTAGAGGCTATCAAGTCAGGATGTGACAAAAGTTTGACGGAAGAAAATCTTTGTCTCTATCATTCAAACGGGAAAAGAACTCCCAAGGCAGAAGCTATTCTGGCAGGAGAAGATTTGGTAGGGCAGGATTAGAAGGATTTGAAAGTGTCTCCCGATATAGCGGAAGGTACCAGACTTAGCGCAGGAGGAAAAATTGGAAGAGTTTAGCAGAATCAAAAGACTACCCCCGTATGTTTTTCAAGTTGTCAATGAACTAAAAATGAAGCTCAGAAGAGCTGGTGAAGACATAATTGATTTGGGAATGGGAAACCCTGATATTCCTACCCCTACCCATATAGTAGATAAGTTGATTGAAGCTGTGCAGAATGGAAAAAATCACAGGTACAGCGCGTCCGCTGGGATACCGAAATTAAGATTGGCATTCGCAAATTGGTGGCAAAGAAGATATGGCGTAGAACTTGATCCCGACAGCGAAATTGTGGCTACCATGGGTGCAAAAGACGCCTTGGCGCATTTGGTTTTAGCTATCATTAACCCAGGCGACGTGGTGTTTGTGCCATCTCCTACCTATCCGATTCATCCATACTCAGTAGTTATCGCGGGGGGAGACTTGCGCCATATACCAATAAGCCCTGAAAGGGATTTTTTTGAAGATCTGAAAGCCGCTGCACGTCTCACATGGCCTTTGCCGAAAATGTTAATCATTTCTTTTCCGCACAACCCTACCACGATGGTAATAGATCAGGATTTTTTCAAACGAATTGTCGAGTTTGCTCATGAATACAAGATCATGATCGTTCATGATTTTGCATATGCGGACTTGACTTTTGACGGCTATCAGGCGCCAAGCTTTTTATCTGTTCCGGGCGCCAAAGAAGTAGGGATAGAGACATTCTCGCTTTCTAAAAGTTACTCAATGGCAGGCTGGCGAGTTGGTTGCGCGGCGGGGAATCCTCAGATGATTCACGCTTTAAGGCGTTTAAAAAGTTACATAGATTATGGAATGTTCCAGCCGATCCAGATCGCCGCTATCATAGCCTTAAACGAACAGCAGGATTGTGTCGGCGAGATAGTAACAGAATACAAAGAGCGTAGGGATGCGCTTTGTTCCGGTCTCATTGATTGTGGTTGGCCGGTAACTGCGCCTAAAGGGACTATGTTCGTGTGGGCAGGAATACCTGAGCAATTTCGACATATGGGTTCTCTTGAATTCTCCAAGTTAATGACTGAAGAAGCGAAAGTAGCCGTAAGTCCTGGCATCGGCTTTGGACCCTTTGGCGATGAGCATGTTAGGTTTGCCCTTGTTGAGAATCGAATGCGGATCAATCAGGCTATTCGGGGTATTAGACATTTACTGGGACGACAGGAACCCATCCCGGCCCCTCAGGGAACAACCATGGTCAGGTGACCATAACGTAAAAACAGGAATTTTTCTCGTCTGATAATTTAGATTACATTTCGTATTAAAATACGGCGTGTTATGAAATTCTATTTTAACAGGAAGTTTTTATGGATGAAGTTGCGATAGGTCTCATTGGTTTTGGCACTATAGGCAGCGGTTTAATTCATATACTGAATGAAAATAAAACGGTCATAGAAGCTAGGACTGGCTTTCGAATCAAACTCAAGCGGATTGCGGATTTGGATATAGAATCTGATCGAGGTGTGATTTTTGACAAATCCATTCTTACGAATGACGCCTATAAGGTATTGAACGACCCGGACATATCAATAGTTGTAGAACTAATCGGTGGTTACGAGCCAGCGCGGACTTTTATCCTGGAAGCCATTCGAAATGGAAAATCAGTCGTTACGGCAAACAAAGCGTTACTTGCTCAACATGGTCCAGAAATCTTTGAAAACGCTGCTAACAATTGTGTTGACGTAGCTTTTGAAGCGGCTGTCGCTGGTGGAATACCTATTTTGAGGTCGTTAAGAGAAGGACT
The DNA here is from genome assembly GCA_023474025.1 of Deltaproteobacteria bacterium. Classification (GTDB taxonomy): domain Bacteria; phylum Desulfobacterota; class Desulfomonilia; order Desulfomonilales; family Desulfomonilaceae; genus CAJBEZ01. The sequence continues at coordinate 27,501 of JAMCYH010000176.1, read as the reverse complement.
GATAGCAAACAGATTCGACAAGATTCTCGCCATTTTAAATGGAACATGTAATTTCATTCTTTCCGAGATGACGGAAAATCCTGGTTCAGGATTCAGTCAAGCCCTCCTAAAAGCCCAACAGTTAGGTTATGCGGAAGCAGATCCGACTCTGGACATAGAGGGCATTGATTCGGCTCACAAATTGGCGCTTGTTTTGGCGCTTACACACGGCATACGCGTTCCGATAGAAAGTATTCACGTCGAAGGGATTACAAAAATTGACGCTTTCGACCTCGTAATGGCTCGTGAATTCTCCTACAAGATCAAATTGCTGGCAATCATAATACGACATGGAAACCGGGTAGAGGCCAGATTACATCCTACAATGATTCCAGAGCGTCATCCATTATCAAAGGTGGACGGCGTGTTTAACGGTATTTTCCTTCGTGGTGATCTGGTTGGAGATCAGTTATTTTACGGTCGAGGCGCTGGGCGTGAACCTACCGCTTCGGCTGTAATGGGTGATATCATCGAATTGATTCGCAGCGGAAGATCAGGAAAAGCGGGCCGTGTTCCACCCCTTGGCTATCCGGGACCATTGAAGTCAAGTGACTGCATACTCGATATGAATGAGGTGACAACCAATTACTATATCAGGATTCAGGCGAACGACAGGCCAGGTGTATTGTCACGAATAGCTGGGATAATGGCGAATCACAACATTAGCATACATTCGGTCGTCCAGAAGGGAAGGGATTTTTCGGGTGAAGGAGCCGTCGCCGTAGTTTTTATAACCCATTCAGCAAAGGAAGCTGATTTACAAAAAGCTACACTGGAAATAGGAAATCTTGACGTAGTTAACTGTCCACCCGCAATAATAAGAATTGAGGACGAAGACCTAGACTAAAAAATCAAAATTCCCGGGTTATTCTCACCTGCGGTTAGGCTTTTGCAACAAGAAGCCCGGGCCCTTGGAGACATATCATGTGGAAAGGTATCATAAGAGAATATCCTGATTTCTTTAAATTTTCTAATGACAACAACGTTGTCACCATCCTTGAGGGGAATACTCCCCTGATTCCTGCTCCTCGGCTTGCGGAAAAAATCAATCCGCAAATATCAATATTTTTGAAATACGAAGGACTTAATCCTACGGGCTCATTTAAAGACCGTGGTATGACCATGGCAGTTTCAAGAGCGATTGAAGCGGGTTCAAAAGCAATCATTTGCGCTTCCACCGGGAACACTTCGGCTTCGGCAGCGGCTTATGCGGCCAGAGCTGGAATCAGGGCGTTTGTGGTAATTCCGGAAGGTAAAATAGCTTTAGGGAAGCTTGCTCAGGCCATGATTCATGGAGCCAAGGTCATAAAGGTGCTTGGAAATTTTGATGATGCCCTTAAAGTAGTGAAACAAATCTCCGAGGAATATCCTATCACGTTAGTCAATTCTCTAAACCCTCACCGAATTGAAGGCCAAAAATCCGGCGCTTTCGAAATCTGTGACGCTTTGGGAGAGCCACCGGAATATCACTCGTTGCCAGTTGGTAATGCCGGCAACATAACTGCTTACTGGGCGGGCTATAAAGCGTATCTTGATAGTGGAAAGATCAAAAATCTACCCAAAATGATTGGCTTTCAGGCCGAAGGGGCCTCTCCCATTGTTCAGGGGAGAGTCTTTGAAAAGCCAGAGACAATAGCAACAGCAATAAGGATTGGAAATCCGGCTTCGTGGAAAAAGGCAGAACAGGCGCGTGACGAATCCAAAGGACTAATTGATGCCGTATCAGATGATGAAATTCTGAAAGCTTACAAAATGGTTTCGTGTTTAGAAGGCGTTTTCTGTGAACCCGCATCGGCAGCGTCGATTGCAGGAGTTATCAAGAAAAGCGCCCAAGGATTTTTTAATGGTGGAGAGCGAGTAGTTTGCACATTGACTGGCCATGGTTTAAAGGACCCCGACAACGCTATAAAAATATCCAGCGAACCGGTAACATGTGAACCGGAAATGAGGAAGGTGTTAAATGTCCTCGGATTCTAATGCCAAGTATTTAATTATTGTGCCCGATGGAATGGCTGACGCTTTTGATCAGGAATCTGAACCCACGTCGCTGGAGTCTTCAAAAACGCCTTGGATGGATAAAATGGCCTCAGCGGGCAAAATTGGAATCTCTAACACTATTCCCAAGGGCCTAACGCCAGGAAGTGACGTTGCTACTCTATCGTTGATGGGGTATTCGGCGACGGATGTTTACACTGGCCGCGCCCCGTTTGAAGCCGCGTCGATGGGTATTGATCTAAAACCTTTGGATTTAGCCTTCCGTCTAAATCTGGTGACTCTGGACAGAAATTATACTGTGATGGCTGACCATAGTAGTGATCACATTTCATCTCCTGAAGCTCGAGAACTTATTGGCGCTCTCGCAGTGGAAATTGAATCACTCGGTTTCACTGTTTATCCAGGTGTTTCATACAGAAATTTACTGGTTTGGGAAAATGGACCTGACCACCTAATAACCTATCCGCCTCACGATTTCCCCGGCCAACCAATCGCAAGTTGTCTTCCGAGTGGAAAAGGTTCTGACAGGTTGTTGCGTCTTATAGTTAACTCCTGGCGTATCCTGGACAAACATCCTGTGAATCAAAGAAGGCTAAAAAGGGGGCAAGGACAGGCAAATTCCGTCTGGCCCTGGGGACAGGGTAAACCGCCGCAAATAAAGACACTCCATGAGCGATTTGGTTTTACTGGAGCAGTAGTAGCCGCTGTTGACCTAGTTAGGGGAATTGGCCGTTATGCCGGCCTGGAAATGATAGACGTAGAAGGCGCAACCGGATATCTTGACACAAATTACGAAGGAAAGGTTCACGCCGCGATTGAAGCTCTAACAACCAAAGATTTTGTGTTTCTCCATATTGAAGCGCCTGATGAAGCCGGACATTCCGGGCAACGGGATTTAAAAATAAAGGCAATTGAAGATTTTGATCAAAGGGTTGTCAAGCCGATATTAGAAGAGTTGAAGAAATTCAATAGCTGGCGAGTTCTATTAGCGCCGGACCATCAAACACCGGTAGGTTTGCGAGTTCATACCGCCGGACCAATACCATTTTTGTTTCTTGATTCAGAATCATGGAACAGGTTTGATGAAACTAGTCAAATAAAATTTTCCGAAAAGGCTGCTGCTTCAAGTGGAGTAGTGGAACCCGAAGGAATGAATTTAATTGAAGTGCTTTTTGGTCACAGAGAGCTCAAATCCTAATATGGGTGACGATGAACAGTTTTATTTTAAGACATGAAGCATTAATAAGGCTGTTTTTCTTTATTTCGATATTTGCAGTGGTCGCCTTTTATGAAACCAGGGTTCCCCGAAGACAATTGAGTAGTCCTAAAAGGGGACGCTGGATAATAAACTTGGGAATAGTATGTATAAACTCGATTGCGCTTCGGTTGTTTTTTTCAGCAGGGGCAGTAGGGATTGCCTACTGGGTTAACCAACATGGATGGGGGATTCTGAATTTCATCGCTATTCCATATTTTTCCAGCGTTTTAATAGGCGTGCTCACGCTGGATTTCACAATTTATTTACAGCATGTGATGTTTCATGCTGTGACAAATCTTTGGCGATTGCACATGGTTCACCATGCTGACCTCGATTTTGATCTCACCACTGGAACCAGATTCCACCCAATTGAAATACTATTTTCAATGATTGTCAAAGCCGCAGCTATAATGGCCCTCGGACCTCCAATCGCTAGCGTGCTTCTGTTCGAAATTTTGTTGAACGGAACAGCCATGTTTAATCATAGCAACATAAAGTTGCCGGAATCGTTAGATCGCTTTTTGAGGCTTATCATTGTAACTCCCGATATGCATAGAGTCCATCATTCTGTGTTTCCAAACGAAACAAACAGTAATTTTGGTTTCAATTCACCGTGGTGGGATAGACTGCTGGGGACGTACAGAGCTCAACCTCGATTGGGTCATGAAAATATGATCATCGGCTTGAATCAGTTTCGAGATTCCAAATTCTTAACTCTTCCTAGAATACTTGCTCTTCCTTTCATCGGAAGCACTGGGTCTTATCCAATAAATCAGCGGGGGAAAGTGTCCATAAAATCATAATGAGCCGATGTTTGTCATGACCAACCCAAGCGGATGGAAACACAGGATGAAGTTTATTATTGTTGTGTTGACATTTCCTACGATTATGATTTTGTGCTGGAATACCAAAGCTGATGAATCACATTTACGAAAATCCGTGTTGCCGCCTTGCCCAAAATCACCAAATTGTGTTTCTTCAATCGCTTCATCAGCATACAAAAAAATGGATCCTATCAAATATCAAAGTTCTGCCTTAGATGCAAAACGTAAACTATTAGAAATAATTAGGTCATTCAAAAGGGCTACCATTGTTCAAAACCAGGGCGATTACGTTAAGGTACAATTTCGTTCCAGGATATTTTCATTCACAGATGATGTAGAATTCGAATTTGATGATCACTCAAAAATCATAAATTTTCGTTCAGCTTCGCGCTCAGGGTACTACGATCTTGGTGTAAATCGAAAGAGAATGGAAACCATTTCAGCCAAGTTCTTGCTCCACTAAGTCTGATCATGGAATACATAACGTAAACACGGAGGAAATAATGGATCCCAGGCCGGTAAAAAAAGAGATGCTGGTTGGCTTGGTAAGTCTTCATGTGGAGGCAGTCGATTTTAGCGTCGCCAAATTCTTGTCTGAAAATAAAGCCAGAGACTTATTGCAAGATCCTCTGTTGTTAGCCTGGTTTGACAAAAAACAGGGGAAGCATTTCCCTGACACTTGTTGAGGGGAAGGAGAAACACCTAGTTGGGTGAACTACGCTTTAAACAGGGGGGCGACGCTATCCATAGATATAAACGATGAAGAATATGTCTTCCTTTACCGAGACACCAATATCGATCATTGAACCATCACATTGTCATCACTTTTAATCAGACTTTACAACCGCGGACATTGGACTCGAAAGTCCTAATCGCGGCCTCCCATGAATCTAACCGATAAAACTGGAACTTTAATGAATCAATTTGAAAATACGATCCCATTTTATCTTAGCCATATCTTGAGCCGAATAATAAATCAGGAAAGCTTTTCCTTTGACATCTTCCAAAGGAACGAAACCCCAGAATCGACTGTCATGGCTAAAATCCCGATTGTCTCCCATTACAAAAAGAAAACCTTTCGGGACTTTAACGGGAGCCATATTATCTCTAGGATTTAGATCTCCTGGCATTATAACATTACTGTTGAATCTTGCCTGTGGAGTTACGAATTCTTTACCATTGACGAAAACGTGCTTATTTTTTATTTCAACAGTGTCACCGCCTATACCGATAACCCTTTTTATGAAATCTTTGGTCCTGTCTTCGGGATAGACAAATACAATCACGTCTCCACGCTGGGGAGTAAAAATAGCAGGGAACCTCTCATCCGTGAAAGGAATTCTAACGCCATAAACCAATTTGTTGACTAGGATGTGATCACCGATAAGTAAAGTTGGCTCCATAGATCCGGAAGGAATCTTGAAAGCTTGTACAAAAAAAGCTCTAATAATGATCGCCAAAATTATGGCTACTACCAAGGCCTCGGAATATTCTTGAAAAATTGTACGTTGGGGTTTCTTTTTGAGTTCAGGAACAGTTGAGGATTGAGCCATTATTTTCTCTTTCAATAAAATTCGCTTCTAATTGAGCGATACAGTTGACTGAATTATATATGACATAGCGTAGCAGGTGTAAATGGGAATGCTCTAAAAGATTCACGAAAATGGCTAGGCAGAAATTTGTAATCAGAACAATTGCTAATCTTATCAGTATGTAACATCTATCTAATATTCTCTTCCCACCCAAAAAAAATGAAACCGGAGGGGAGAATTAATTCCTCACCCCCCGGTCCGCCGGTTTAACAGGCCCCTCCCTCCCCCGAGGTTGAGGCCGGATTTTTGGTATCATCAGACGCGACAGTAGTCAAGTTATTCTTGAAGTTAGACCAAATTTGTTGGCAATGATATGATATTTTACAAGTAAGCGTTAATAAATATTTTCATTTGGAGCTCTCTATTTCCCGACTTTAGAGTAACAAAAATATCAATTATTCGACCTGCCGCCACCCATATACGCCTGTTTGACACGTTCGTCTTCTATTAGTTCATATCCAGGCCCTTCCAAGGATACAACTCCATTTTCGAGCAAAAAGGCATAATCGGCTATTTTGAGAGCAACGTTGACATTCTGTTCAATGAGGAAAATTGTTACTCCTTCGTCTCTAATCCTTTTAATAATTTCAAATACATTCGCGACAATCATTGGAGCGAGCCCCAAAGATGGTTCATCCATAATCAACAAGCGGGGCCGAGACATGATTGCTCTGGCAATTGCCAACATTTGTTGTTCACCGCCGGATAAAGTCCCCCCAAGTTGCCCAGATCGTGAAGCAAGTATTGGAAAAGTGTCATATACACGTTCAAACAATTGTCTGAGGACCACTTTGTCTCTAGTATGATAAGCTCCCATTAAAAGATTTTCTCGAATTGTCAGATTAGCAAAAATTTTTCGTCCCTCGGGGACATGAACAAGACCAAGTCGCTGAATTTTGTGTGGGGCCCAACCCTTTATTGATTTACCCGCAAACAGGATATTGCCAGACTGAGGTGTTTCAAGACCCGATATAGCACGAACCGTAGTACTCTTACCAGCTCCATTAGAACCCAAGAGGCAAACGATTTCTCTTGAACCTACATCAATGGAAATTCCCTTTATGGCTCGAATGCCGCCGTAACTGACATGGAGATCCTCAATTTGTAGCATTGTGGTTTTGTGTTCTGTCAAAATCTGTTCCCAAGTATGCGCCAATGACCTTTTTGTCGTTCCTGATTTGAGATGCTGTACCCCAGGCTATTGGGATCCCATGATCTATGACTCTTATTTTGTCACAAACTTCCATGACGAAGCTCATATCATGGTCAATAACTCCAACCCCAATCGAAAGATTGTCTCTGAGTTTTAAGAGAAAATTACCAAATTCTCTGGTTTCTGTTGGATTCATTCCGGCAACAGGCTCGTCAAGTAGCAATAATTGAGGATCCAGCGCCAAAGCTCTTGCAATCTCCAGTTTCCTTTGACTCCCGTAAGGAAGGGAATTAGCCCGTTCAAGGGCCAAATCTTTTAAGTCCATAAGTTCCAACAGTTCAAGGGCTTTTGACCTAATACGTGATTCATCACGCCTAAATCTCCCCATTCCTAATATCGCTTCCATAAATGAGTAGGAAATTGACGAATGGGCTGCTATCATGACATTTTCTATAACCGATAAGTCCTCATAAAGCTTAATATTTTGAAATGTCCGCGCTATTCCTTTGCGGGCTATTCTGAAAGGCGCCAATCCAGTAATATCCTGACCACGAAAAAAAACTGATCCAGAACTCGGCTTTATACGACCCGTTATAGCATTAAAGGCGGTTGTTTTACCGGCTCCATTAGGCCCAATCAAACCAATAATTTCCCCTTTGATTATCTCGAGATTCAGCCCATCAAGCGCCCGGACGCCACCGAACAAAACTGACAGGGCCCGAATATCAAGCAGTAGATCCATCTAATTTTTAAATCCCTAAAATGAGCAATTTTCTTTTAAACCAATGAAAAAGCCCGTCCCAAGTGAATTCATATCGTCCCATTATTCCACCCCTCGCAAATATCATGACCACGATGAGAATCGCTGAAAATATAACCATTCTCATACCCGGGATACCTTCATAATGAAATCCAAAAAAAGTAGATGGTTCTTCAAAAACCCGTAAAGCCTCACCACCCCACGTAATTAAAATAGCAGCCAGAATAGAGCCTGTAATACTTCCAAGTCCACCAATCACAATTATGATTAGCAGATTGAAAGTAAACATGAATGTAAAAAGAGAAGGAGAAATAGTTGTTATGAGGTGAGCCAATAATCCACCAGCGACACCCTGAAAAAACGCACTGAACGCGAAAGTAAAAGTCTTAATTCGAAACGCGTTTATACCCATGGCTTCAGCTGCCATTTCATCTTCCCTGACGGCTTTCATGGCCCGCCCGTATGATGAATTGACCAGCCTTACCGTACAGAAAACGGTAAAAATGCAGACTCCCCAAGCCCACCAAAGATTTGTAAAAGGGTACAAACCCTTTAAACCCAAAGACCCATTGGTGAGAGAAACGAGATTGTTTGCAAGGACCTGAACCACTTCACCAAAACCCAGGGTAACTATAGCCAGATAATCTCCCCGTACTCTAAATACAGGAGCGGCCATCAACAATGCTACGAAAGCTGTCACAATTCCTGCGATGAGTAAAGACAATGAAAATGGCAAGGATATTTGTGATAGCGGCCATATCATTGGCTCGATTATAAAAGATCGAAGTTTTTCTTCCGGCGAGAGGGTGAAAATGGCGCTTGTATAGGCTCCTATCGCAAGAAAAGCATTAGGGGCCAGAGAAAACTGTCCCATGATACCATTGATCAAGTTATAGCTTACTGCGAGGATAATAAATATGGCGATATTCTGAAGAATGCGAACACTATAAGCGTCGAGATTCCTGTCAGCATAAAACAGGAAACCCAACAAAACAATAACACTCAATAACGTCAAGACTTTGTTGCGAATTTTAGTTGTTGAATTAAAATCTTTCCGGAAGATTCTTTGTGATGACATTGTTTTCTAATCCGGGAGACGTTCGCCCATGATCCCGGTGGGACGGGTCAATAGAATGACAATCATCAAAAAAAACGACACAGCGTCTCTATAGCCCGACCAATCAGGCTCAACAGCTACAAATAAAACCTCGATCAATCCCAGGATCAATCCACCTAAGGCAGCTCCTGTAATATTACCTATGCCTCCCAATACAGCGGCTACGAACGCTTTTAATCCAGGAATAACCCCCATGAAAGGTTCGACTGCGGGGTATTTCATGCACCACATAATTCCGCCGGCCGCAGCCATAGCGGATCCCAGAGCAAAAGTGAAAGATATCACACGATCTTTATCAATTCCCATCAACATGACTGTTTCCATATCTCTGGATAACGCCCTCATCGCCATACCTATCCGCGTTTTCTTGACCACTACGGCACAAACTACAAGCAAAACGAGGGTAACTAAAAGCGTCCATATGGATAAAGCGGGAACATTCACAGCCCCAATGACAAAAGATCCCTCAAAAAGCGCCGGCAACGGGAACGATTTTGGTCTCCCTCCGATCAACACTAGACCAAGATTTTCCAAAAGAAAGGACACCCCAATAGCAGTTATAAGAGCATTGATCCGTGGACTTTTCCGGATAGGCCTGTAAGCCCCACGATCAATTAAAATACCCAGTATTGCGGTAAATAAGACTGAACCAATAAACGATACAGGCCACGGTATTTGAAAAATCACCATTCCAAAAAATGCAAAATACGCTGAAACCATTAATAAATCGCCATGAGCGAAATTTATTAAACGCAAGACCCCGTAAACCATTGAGTAACCAATGGCTAACAATCCGTACAAACACCCTAGAGTCAATCCGTAAACCAATTGCTGAAAAGCAAAACTGAAATCCAATGGAACAGTCATTTCTGTCTAAAATTAATTAGACGATGATAAAGGGACAAGCAACAAGTGGTCACGGCATAATAGTGGTTACGTAAACAAATTTACCATCTTGGACCTTATTAACCACCATTGGCTTGATTGCGTTGCCATTCGGTTGAATGGTTATCTTGCCTGTCAAACCTTCAAAGTCCCTGGTTGAACTTATAGCGTCCCGGATTTTTATAGGATCGGTTGATCCAGACCTTTTAATAGCGTCTAAAATTATAAAATAAGCGTCTGCCGATTGAGCGGTATAAGAATCGAGTTCCTTGCCCACTTGCTTTTTAAAAAGTTCGTAGAATTTTTTCCCCAAAGGGGTGTTTATTGTGTCCACATGAAAATGAGCTGTAAAATATAAACCTTCAACGGCTTTTCCACCTAACTTGATAAGCTCTGGCGCCTGAACGCCGTCACCAGCGAGAATAGGCGCATTCAACCCCATTTCTCTGGCCTGCTTCGCTATAAGGGCGCACTCGGTATAATAAATGGGGGCGTAAATTATATCCGGCTTCAATGTTTTAATTCTGCTAAGTTGAGGAGTAAAATCCCTATCTCCCATTTTGTACACTGTTTCAGAGAGTACCTTTCCGCCACCTTTAGTGAACTCCCTTTGAAAAAACGTCTTTAATCCTACACAGTAATCCTGGGAAATGTCGTATATAATGGCCACCGTTTTCGCGTGCAGGTGATCCAGGGCCAATTTTGCCGCCACGCGGCCTTGCTCTGGATCTGTGAAGCACACTCTGAATACGAAATTCTTTCCCTGATTGACAAGCGGATTCGTAGCGGTGGGAGATACCATCGGAATCTTGCTTCTTTCAGCGTGGTCTGAAGCGGCGATGGTGTTGCCCGAGATCAATTCACCAATTATCGCTATAACTTTTTCCTTTTCAATAAGCCTGGAAACAGCATTAGCCGAATCGACCTTTTCTGATTTGGTATCAGCAAGTTTAATTTCTATCGGACGACCAAGGGCTTCCGGTTCTATCTGTCTTGCAGTGTTTATGCCATCCCAAGCCATTTGACCGAAAGCTGCTACACTACCGGTCATAGGTAGCAATGCTCCAATGTTAATTGGTTCGGCGGCCCCAGCGTACGAGAGCATACTCAAACAGAACCCTGTAATCACCAACAAAAAGCGAGGCATAACAACCTCCTCTGATATTTATTGCTGAATAACCATTTGATTAAGAACTATGTCGGTCTTGGTCGACTGTGATCGAAACACGGGTTGAATTTCAAACCAAGCCCATTAAACCATTAAACATGCTCAAAGTAAACCGGATTAACCTTTGACGCGTATCGAACACAGGTGTATTTTTAATCTATGAAAACCGACTCGAAAAAAATCTCAATAGGTGTAATTGGCGTGGGCTCCATGGGGCGAAATCACGCCAGAGTTTTATCACAGATTTCTGGATGCCATTTAGCAGGGATATATGATACAGACGAATCGCGTGCCCGTCAAATCTGCGGGTTGTATAATTGTATTGGATTCAAGGACTTGGACGAATTAATAAATAAAGTCGAAGCAATTATCATAGCTGCCCCTACGCTACTACATGGAACTTTAGGACAAAAATGCCTAGGTCAGGGAATCCATGTACTTATGGAAAAGCCCCTTGCGGCTAATATCCTCGAAGCCGAAAAACTTGTCCATCTTGCTGAAAAAAACAAACTTGTCCTCATGGCAGGTCATATTGAGCGATATAATCCGGCTGTAAGTCTTATGATCGACAAGATAAAAGAAAACCAGGAGCCGGTCATTTCTTTTGAAGCCAGAAGACTTAACCCGTTTGATGGAACTAGGTGCCTGGACGTCGACGTTCTGTATGACCTGCTAATTCATGACGCGGATTTGGCCCTGGAGATAGCCGCCTCTGATATTTCGAATATTTGGGCTGTTGGCAAAAAAATTTATTCAGATCTTGTTGATGATGCCCATACTCTTGTTCATTTCAATAATGGAGTCATAGCAAGTTTCTGGACTTCCAAGTGTTCTCCCCGGAAAATTAGAGAAATTAATGTAACTACGAAAAGCCGATTTTATCAGGCTAATTGTGTTACTCGCTCTCTAAGCGTTCATTCTGCTAAGAATGTTGATCAGGATGAGAATCGAGAGTGCCTTATGGGTGATATTTCTGTCGAAGAATTCGGCCAGTCTGAAAAGGAACCCCTTAAAGCGGAAGTAGAAGACTTTATAAGATCAATAAAAAATAATGGCTCCCCGACTACAAATGGTCAGAGAGCCCTTGAATCACTAGTTTTTCTTGAAAAGATTTCAAAAGCCATAAAGTCCAATTATTAATTGGATCGATCTATTTCAGGAGCACGGACAACTCAGAGAACTTTATTTATGGAATATTCGATTATTCCTCTTGCGCCGGCTTTCAAGAGTTTCGGGATTAATGTCCTTACGACTTCCTCCGAAACTACAGATTCAACGGAAAACCAATCTGATTTATACAAACCTGCCACAGTCGGAGCGTTCAAGGACGGTAGCAGACCAACAACCACATCGAGGTTCTCCTTTGGGACATTCATTTTTAAACCGACCATTTTGCGAGCTTCTAGCGCAGATTGAAGCATCAGGTGAATCTGCTCTATTTTCTCCCGTTTGAACGGGTCCTTATAAGATTGATTGTTGGCAATTAACTGCGTATTTGAAGTAAGAATATTGTGAATTATTTTCAATCCGTTAGCTTTTAATGTACTACCTGTTTCTGTCACATCAACAATAGCGTCTACAACGCCTTCTTTAACCTTGGCTTCGGTACTTCCCCATGAAAATTCAACGTCAATCTTTATTCCACGTTCACCAAAGAACTTCTTAGTTACGCCTACCAGTTCGGTGGCTATTCGTTTACCTTCAAGATCCTCAGGGGTTTTATACTCTGAACCGGCGTCAACTGCCAACACCCATCGTGCCGGATTCTGAGACACTTTTGAGTAAACCAGATCATCTATAACTTTAACATTAGACTCGTTCTCAAGTATCCAATCTTTGCCTGTTAAGCCGGCGTCAAAAGTACCGGATTCAATGTATCGTGATATTTCCTGTGCCCTCAAGCGTGCCATAAAGATTTCATCATCATCAACAGATGGAAAATAACTTCTTGACGATACCGATATGTTCCAGCCTGCGCGCCTGAAGAGGTCAATTGTTGCTTGTTCCAAACTTCCTTTTGGTATAACAAGTTTAAGGGGATCTCTACGACTCAATTTCCCTAATTTCTCCTTCCTTATTGATCTGCCTAAAAAAACAACTCCATCTTTTTGTATGACATGCGCCTTCGCCTTGTTGGTCCACCAGTAAGAGGATAGTGTCTAGATCACAATCTACAAGTACTTCCTTTACGATTTGGATATCACCAGAAGTCGCGCCTTTCCTCCACAGTTCTTTTCGGGATCTGCTCCAGTAACAAGCCCTTCCTTCTCTTAGCGTTACATTTAGCGCTTCTCGGTTCATGTACGCCATCATTAATACTTTTCCGGTTTTTATATCTTGAGCTATAGCTGGGACCAAGCCACCGCTTTTGTCAAAGTCTACCTCTTCAACATTGGAGGTATTCAGCGAACCTTTCATGGTGTTTCCTCTTTTCGGTAACTCCTTAATCCAATTAGAGCATTAAGATTCAAATTGTTCAAAAGGTTCTATTTAAAAAAAATATGAACAATCTTTATCGTTTGATCATCACGTTCCCAATCTATGTTTTCTATCCATTTTACGGCGCGTTCGAAAGAACAACCCATGATCAAAAAAGTCGCCACAATAATCAGTAACCATTTTTGCATGACAACCTCGCGCCGATAAACAGGTAATAAAAAGACTAGACTTAAATCGTTTATATATTACACTAATTGATTTACTGTAGCAACCTTGGAACCATCATATAATATCGACTAAAATATTATAACAAGTTGTAATCAATGTATTTATTTGGTTGCAATAATCGACAAAGATCAGGTATAATAAACTAATCAGGATCAGGCCATCACAGGCTCAATTCTGGATGACGCACGTGAACTGATTCAGAATCAAGCGAAATGAATAGATTGTAAAAGTGGGGGGAAATGAAAATAGTTGCTATGGTCTTGCTGGTGGTGACTTTAATTACAACACCTTTTTCTGGAATAGGCTCACCTAACGGGTTCAAATGTCCTCAGGAACCAGCTTCAAGAATAAAAGATTCAGCATGGAAAATGGGCCAAGGGATTACAAATATAATGTTCTCACCTTGCAAACTGTTTTCCGTCATGACCAACTCGGCAATCAAAGGCGCGTATGAAGGATCATACAGTGATGGGTTATGTGGATACCTGTCGGGGGCTACGGCAGGATATATAGCGGGGTCGGTAATAGGTTTGGCTGCTATGCTGAGACAGTTGAACCAGGGAGTCATTCAAATGATAACATTTTGGCGCCCCGGAACACCCAATAAGACTGTACCACCGTTGAGACTTCCGGATACGATTTTTAGCCCGGACGATTACCTTGATGCTGACCCATTCTGGTTTAATGGCCCGATTCCCTTCAAGAATTCTGGGCCACCATATCCATGCAATACGCTCAATTAAAAATGCGCCCGGAATTATTTTAATGGCTTTCCAGGTAATGTTGGGCGCTGTAGGCTGCTATTGCCCCGTCTCCAACTGCAGTCGATATCTGTCTGAGGTTTTTGACACGGACGTCACCTGCCGCAAAAATTCCAGGGAAGGCAGTTGCCATGTTTTCATCAGTCATAACAAACCCTCGTTGATCTGTTTCTATCAAATCAATGAAGGGTTCATTTGTAGGTTTTATACCTACGTAAAAGAAAACACCGCCGATAGAAAGCTCGGACAAGGAACCATCTAAAGTTGAACGAATTCGCAAGGCTTTTACATCAAACTCTCCGATGATTTCTTCTGGAACATGGTTCCAGTGAATCGTTAGCTTAGGTTCTGCGAAAGCCCTCTCCTGAATTTCCTTGACTGCCCTAAGTTTGTCCCGCCTATGGACAAGATGAACTTTCGAAGCGAACCTGCAAAGATATAACGCCTCTTCAACGGCAGAGTCTCCACCACCGATAACGGCGACCTCTACATCTCGAAAAAAAGGGCCATCACAGACCGCGCAATAGCTTACCCCGCGCCCAGCCAACTGAAGTTCACCAGGTATTCCCAATTTAACCGGGTTTGCTCCTGTTGCTAGAATTAAAGCTCGGCAAGAATAAACAATCCCGGAGTCACAAGAGAGCTCGAAACCGGAATCGATCTTTGTAACGAAACTAACGGCCGCATTTTGAATTTCAAGGCCAAATTTTCTTGCCTGAGTTTCCATCCTTTGAGCTAGTTCAAAACCCAAAATAGGTTCAGGCTGGCCGGGATAATTGTCCACCAGTTCAGTAGCAGCCATCTGCCCGCCAGGTGATCCCTTCTCAAGGAGAAGTACATTGATTCTAGCTCGAGCCGCGTACAAACCGGCGGTTAGACCTGCCGGCCCACCACCCAAGATTATTAAATCAGCGTACATTTAGCTTACCTTATCAAGCATGTCCTTGATTTTATTTTTTGGGACTGCCCCGACTATTGTATCTACTACTTTGCCGTCTTTGAAAAGCATCAGGGTGGGAATACCCTTGACTCCATATCTGGAAGGGGTTTGCTTATTGTCATCAACATTCAATTTCGCAATTTTAATCTTGTCTTTGTATTCTCCAGCAAGTTCTTCCACGACCGGACCAACAGTTCTGCACGGCCCACACCAAGCCGCCCAAAAATCTACCAATGCTGGAATTTCCGATTTTAATATCTGCTGGTCAAAATCTGAATCCGTAACATGTAATAAAGCGCCACCTTCTGCCATTTGTTAACTCCTTTCACGTGAAATTTCAGTCGGTTCTACAATTGTTTCGTAAAAACTGTTTTAATCTTGCCCTAACTTCTTCAGGGACTTCGTCCGAGATACCTTTCGAACAAACCAGAACTGTAGTTTTCAAACCTTCAAAAATCAAAGAACACGGGCCACAGTTATCAAGGTGTTCTTCAATGAGGATACATTCGTTTTCCCCAAGTTCCTTGTCCAGGTAGTCAGAAAGTCGATCACAAAAATCCTTGCACTTTTTCATGGGAGTGACCTTATAATTCTCATAAGCTCCTAGGAGACCTCTTCTCTATATAATAGGACGTAAGAGATTCCCGCACAATATTTCGAGCTCTATGCAGTCTGGATTTTACCGCTGGAATCGAAGCGCCCACGATAGTTGCGACTTCTTCAAGGGAAAAACCTTCAACATCTCTAAGAATAACTACAGATCTATAAATCACGGGCAACTGCTCTATGGCCTGTTCAATTTTGGCTTTACCTTCCATAGACAGAAGTATTTCGAGCGGGGTGCTCACAAATTCCGGAGATGGTGTCAATACATCGGCCAACTCGCTCATGATCCTGTCATCATATTCTACAGTTTCTGGTCGTTCCCTTCTCAGATACATCAATGCAGCATTTGTCGCTATTCTAAAAAGCCATGTCGAAAACGAGGATGCCCGGTTGAAACCCTGCAGTCCGCGATATGCGCTTAAAAAAGTATCTTGTAGAAGATCCTCGGCCACGGAAGCGTCGCTTACCATCTTGCGCAAGTGTCTGTAAATTTTGCCGTGGTATTTGTCCACAAGGCGCTCGAAAGCGCTAAAATCTCCATCCAGTGTAGCTCTTACGAATTCAAAATCCTCTTCCATCATAAATCCCAATTGAAGATTACAATTGTACTGGGGACAATTTTTTAGAAGGTGATATGTTGTATTAATTCAAATAATTTGGCAATCATTTTGTGCAATTTTTAAAAAGCCCACGGGTTCAGGTCAGATCAATCGGGTTCCGAAAAACGCTTGAACTGTGATATATAGCTTCGTATTATGGTTATTTGTTCCAAGGATTGTTCTATATGGAAAAACAAATCAAGAAGGTAGTTGAAATACTCGCAAAAGCGAAGAATGTGGTAGCTTTAACCGGGGCTGGAATGAGTACAGAGTCCGGCATCCCTGATTTTCGTAGTCCAGGCGGACTTTGGACAAAAATTGACCCCGGTGAATTTTCTATCGATCGTTTTTTACAAAATCCCAGTCGCTTCTGGCGGTTGAACCTGCGTCTCAAACAATCAGGTGAGTTTGATTTGGCGTCAGCGAAGCCCAATCCTGCCCACCTGGCCCTTGCGCAAATGGAACGACTCAACATACTAAAATGTCTGATCACTCAAAATATCGATAATCTTCACCAGAGGGCTGGGTCAGTAGAAGTGGTTGAATTCCACGGCAATTTCTTGCGTGCTGTATGCCTGAAGTGTAAGGCGCTGGAGCCTATAGATGACGTTGAAGAAAGGATTATGTCGGGCCAGGAAGAAACACCGCGTTGTCTGAAATGTGGCGGGGTTTTAAAACCTGACGCAATTTTTTTTGGCGAGGCTATCCCTTCTAGAGCATTAATGATTTCACAAATTCAGTCTCAAAAATGTGATGTGTTGCTGGTTATAGGAACATCCTTACAAGTATTCCCAGCGGCTCAAATCCCTATAGCAGTAAAAATAAAGGCGCCACCAGCTACAGTAATTGAAATTAATCGAGAACCATCTGCTCTTCATGAGCAAGTTAGTGACATGCTATTAATAGGGAGCGCCTCAGAGATAATGACAAAAATAATAAATAGGCTTGAAGGGGAATTGTCTTAATTCTAATTTCAGAAAGCATGTCAAAACAGCAGGGACGTCTCCAGAAAAAAGCCGTTTCTGTTGATGTCCAGTGTGTCTACATCGCGATTAAACTTTATGTGGCCATAACGATAACCACCACTTATATTCCATGTCCAATACTGATTTATTGGGATATCAACCCCGGCGAGAGTTTCCCAATCCCAAGTTTCAAAATTATTATAGTTCCACCAGTTAACCCTACCCGCTATGTTTGGCCGCAATGCAATGCCCTGAACAATCGGATAATAGGTTCCATGAATTCCAATAGTCGGGAAAACTTTGTTTGCTTCAGTCCTGTAATTATATGTTGAATTTCCAACTATTACATTGCTCACTTTTGAATCATAACCGGCAAATACCAGGTCCGCATTAGCTCCGAACAAAACTTGCGGTGTCATGAAAAAATCAAAATCATATCCCAGTCGCCAGTCTTTGACCTGAAGAAATGAATCATTTGACGACTGGTCATATACAGTGCTTGGTTCTGCCCTAAGCCAGAAAACATTAACATTGTCTAATCTCATTGACGTAAAAAATTCCCACGCCAATTTTTCCTTTTTTAATCCCATGTTTTCGCCGAGGCCAATTTTGGTTCGATCCGCCTGAATCAAATCTCCCTCTATATTTGTAAACCACATTCGAATTCCACCGTTAGCCCTGACGTAATTGGGAACTTCCCAAGCGTGCGTGGAAGATATAAAAAATAGCCCAAAGATGACGATTGTGGCTGAAATAATACTTTTTCTCATTTGATACAAGCCATAGTCACTGAAACTTCATAAAATACATTAACAAAACTGGTTAACATATATATATTAAACTGTATTTTGTCAAGCACAATTGAGTTAACAGGCTGCGGCTGTTAGAAGCGCGAGAAGATGTGTTTACAGATATAAAAAGGAAAAATTGGCGTGGGAATTTTACTGAAACAAGTGTCGAAGCGCCGGACCCTTCGGAAGTCACCCCAAAAAGACAATCAGAATTTTCCATACTCTTCTTGTTGTGGGTTATGACAACAAATTGAGTATTTAGGGAAAGGTCCTTTAGCATCTGATTAAACCGATCAACATTGGAATCATCAAGTGGAGCGTCTACTTCGTCCAAAACACAAAAAGACGATGGCCTATATAAAAATATTGCAAAAATAAAAGCAATAGCTGTCAACGCCTTCTCACCTCCCGAGAGCAAATCCATATTTTGTAGTCTTTTCCCAGGAGGTTTGACCATTATGTTAACGCCATGATCTGGCGAATTTTCTGAGCCGATGAGCTCCAACCACGCTTGTCCTCCGCTAAATAGTGAAGAGAAGATTTCCCGAAATTTAAGGTTTACTTCCTGAAAAGTTGTATGGAATCGTTGAGCAGTAGTTCTGTCTATTTTTTCTATGGTGGAAAATAATGATTTTACAGCCGCGTTGAGATCGTTTTCTTGCCCAAGAAGGAACGAGAGTCTACTTTCTACTTGCTGACTTTCGCTAATCGCAGCCAGGTTTACTTCCCCCAGAGATTCAATTTTAGATCTTATACGTGTCAATTCTTTTTCATCGGGAATAATGGAGGTATTTTCCACTAAACGAGGATCAACATGGTACTTTTCAGAAATTTTTTCTACGGAATTTTTGAGCGTTTCTTCCGAACGAGCAATTGCAAGTTCAGTCTGATGAAGCTGGTCCTTAACTTTTCCAACGACTTTGTTTATTGAAAGCTCTTCCTCAGACAACCTAACTGCGTCTCGTTGTAATGAGTCAAATAATTCTTGAGTTTTCGCCCGTTCAAAACGAAGTTTTTCGAATGATCGGGTCAATTGCTGCTTACGGTTTGCGGTTTTGACCTTTTCTTCGGACAAATGTCCGGCTTGTCGGGAAAGGTATTCTGTTTCTTTCTGAAGATTACTTATTTGGCGCGCGCAATTTTTTATGAAATTTCTTGTGGAATTTAAATCCTTTTCAAGCGATTTTTTGCGTTCCTCTATTTTAACCAAGTTAATCCTGATTTCGTTCAAGCTCTCATTCTCTCTACGTAGAGCCATGGTGAGTTCATGGACGTGTTTTTCCAGGCCCTCTTTTTTATTAGTCCGAGAGAGTTTATCTTTTTCCAAAATATCAAATTGAACTCTAAGTTCATCCTGTTCTTGGACAAGTTGATTTAATTCATCCAAGGTTCTTTTTTGATCGAGTTCGATTGACCTGATTAAGCCCATTAATCGGCTGTTCTCTGATTTTAATCTTTCACGATCTTTTATAGTTCTGGCTTGCTCAATCCTTAAATCTGATTTTCGTTGCGTGTCTTGTTCAATTATTCTTGATAACTCCTGGAGTTGTGATTCCCTGTCATTGACGACGTTCTTTAAATCAACAATTCTATGTTCGATTTCTGACACCTTTATGAATAAAGATTCAATCTCCAGTTTTCTGGGTAATACATCTTTTCCCATAGTTTCAATGGGACCTACCGACACAAGTCGGTTTGGGATTATGATTTCGCCATTTAAAGTTACTATCTTAATTTTGGGAATCCAGTTACCGAAAGATGCTTTAACCGATGTCAAATTCTCGACAACGTAAAAATCCTTTAAAAGCTCGTTTACTAACCCCTCGAATGATGGCTCGACGACCACTACATCTGATAACCTTTTGAGATGTTGAAAATGATTATTGCTGGGTTGTGGATCGTTCTCAAAGAATGAGTCCAACGAAATAAAACCAACTCTGGATACCCCCTCCTGTTTTTGCATTCTTTCAGCAAATTCGAGAGCTCTCGAAAAATCCTTCACTATTATAGCGCCCAATTGACTGTCAAGAACAGAAGTTAGAGCCAGATGATATTCTGGGGGACATTGTATTATCTCGGCGATAGGTTCCAGAACTTCCCGATTTTGTGAAGAAGAAAAAGTTTTCATTACAAACTGGGTTCCTGAACTATAAGAAGAATAATTTCTGCTCTCTTCACTCAATGATTCCAGTCTTGTTCTGAGAGAAACAAATTCTTCCTCGGTCGATCTCAAGTTTTCCCGGTGTAATTTTATTTCGGAAACAATTACAGAATTATTTTTTCGATGACCTTCGATTCTAAATTCAATTTCAGCCAATGAATTTTTGTTAATGAGGTTGTTGTCTTCGACCAGTTCAATCTGTTTAAGCAATTTCTGTAATGCCTCAGATTGAGCTACAATATCGATTTCGAATTTGTTTAAACGAGCTTTGAGCTCCCCTTGTCTTTTAAGATTTTGTTCAGCCATATTTTTTGATTGGGAAAGTTTTTGAAGGGATCCAAAGAGATCTTGTTTAAGCTGTTCGAGGTTTTTATTCTGATCTTTGGCTTCCTTTTCCAAACTGGCTATTAGACTCTGAGATTTCTGCAGGTGGTCCGCCAACTGAGATTCGTTTGTGATGAATTCAGAATATCTCAACTCTTTCTCTTTGAGTTTCGTCTCTGTAAGTAATTTACTTTGTAACAATGAATCAAGATCGACTTTCACGCGTCGCTGACGTTCTAGAACTTCCATTTCACGAGATACATAATTGGTTAAATCGGATTCTGAAGAATTCAGTTCCACTTCTTTGGAGCGTAATTCTTCGAGGAGATTGCTGAAGGAAATCTGAACATCAGAAATTCTAAGCCGAACAGATTCTAGCGAAGCGGTGATTGTGGTAAGTCTGGTTTTTTTATCGGTCAATTCGTCATGTAACTTGGCCTCGTCTTCCTTTAGCTGTTGTAATTTCGTGATAATACTTTTACACTTTAAAGCTTCAAGATCAATTTCGAAACTCCGTAGACGATTCTTAAGTTCTTTGTACTGTTCGGCTTTAACAGCCTGTTTTCTTAAAGACGCGCTTTGTTTTTTGACTTCTGACACAACATCTTTAATACGCTGTAGGTTTTCATTAGTTTGCTCTAATTTTTTTATTGCCGATTCACGCCGGGCTTTGTATCTGTTTATGCTTGCCGCTTCCTCTAGAAAAATTCTTCTTTCTTCTGGCTTTGCCGCTATAATCTGTTCAACTCTACCTTGTTCTATGATTGCGTATGAATTCCTACCTATCCCGGTATCAAGAAAAAAATCCACTATGTCTGTTAATCTGCAGGTAACACCATTAATTTCGTATTCTGAATTTCCATCGCGAAAAACCCTCCTTGTGACCATGATCTCATCGTAGTCCGACATCGGGGGAGGAAAAGATTTACCATCATTGTCCAAAGTTAGACGTACTTCAGCCATTCCCCTAGGTTTCAGCGAATCTGATCCATTAAAAATCAAATCCTCCATTTTCCTGCAACGTAGAGCCCTCGTCCGCTGTTCTCCCATTACCCAACGGATTGCTTCGATAATGTTGCTTTTACCAGACCCGTTAGGCCCTACGACAGACGTTACCCCATTGCAGAAATCTATCGAGGTTTTTTCTGGAAAACTTTTGAAACCAGAAATTTCTAGACGTTTTAATTTCATTAACGATTTTTCCGATAAGATCCCTCTGTCATGTCAAAAAAAAGTATTATAATATTTATCATGAACGCATCCAAACAATACCATTACTTCTTGATTCGAGAAGCTACTATTTTGGTGAAAACGCGAGTTCAACCTCATAGTACCAATTCAGATTTCTATTTTGAGCTTTTTGATGTTAGAACAGGGACAAAACTGAAGGACATTTATCCGCCTTTCGAAACATCTGAACTCAGGAAGGCGTTCAAACTTTCAGAGGACACAGCAGCGGTAATTCTGAAAAATGAAAATGTATCGACAAATGGCGACGTCAATCAAACAACAAAGGTCGTAACAATTGTTGAAGCTCGTCAGAGAAAACTAGATTCTATTGTGGCTGATTCTATAATCGACCAGGTTCAGGTTATTAGCAAACTCTTACAGGATTTTCTCTGCGTCGCTCAAAAAGCGCCAAAAGAAGAGCGTTTCTGGCTTTCACAGCAAGTTTTGACCTTGGTAAGAAAGTTCTCAGGCCGTGAATTAGCGGAGTTACAAGAAATCGTGGATTGGTTCAAGACGTTGCCTCGCAGAACCTAATTTTGTATGGAGTTATTCATGCTTTAGTCTCAAATAGTACTTGAAACTATTATTATTAAAATTTAGAATGGTGCAATCATTTTGGAATTAGACTCGATCAGCTTATAACTATTTTCATATATACGGGTTGTAGTAGTTGTCAATTAGCATTTCTAGGTCTCATCTAATGGCTTTGGTCGGTTGCGCGCTGATCGCTATAATTCCCACAAATGTCTTCGCCTTGGATCAATCGGAACATCTTTTCAAGGATGCCAAGAGTGCCCTTAAATCGGGAGATTATCAGTCCGCGATCCAATCTTTTACCAAGGCGCTGGGTTCTCTGGCGCTGAATAATGAATTCACTCAAGCGGCTTTGCTTGCAAGGGCCCAAGCATATTATGAGAAAGGCGATTTCAAAAGCTCCCGGAAAGACCTTAAACAGGCTTTGAACAGTGAAGGTATTTCTGGGGAAAGCCTGGCCTCAAGCTTAAATTTGAGCGCGTTGCTCTATTTAAAAGAATCAAGGGTGTCACGCGCTGTACAAGATTTTACTCTGGCAATTAGCGTACCCCACAATAACAATTCTCTTAAATCAATAACCCATGCCAACCGTGGTATAACGTTCTTAAATACAGGATCATATGAAAAGGCGATCCAGGATTTCAATCGGGCTATTGAATTGGATCCGAAGTCCAGCTTCAATTACGCTGCCAGGGCAGTGGCTGACCTCCGAACCGACCGTGTAGAAAAGGCTAGAGAAGATTGTCAGATAGCCATGACCATGGGAACGGACCAGCAAGGTCTGCGTCTCGTGAATTCTGTTATGGATGAGTTAAATTTCGGAAAACTGGGTGAGACTACCGTAACCACGCGAATTAACGAGGACGGACAAATATTTGTTCAAATGAAATTTAGCAAGAAGGGGAAACCCCACCGTTTTTTGCTCGATACGGGAGCTACTCATAGCTTGATCGACAAATCACTCCTAAAGGAATTAGCTCGTGAAACGCGTGTCAAGGAAATAGGTAGAGGCATGGTCCATCTTGCAGACGGTTCATCATCACCGGTTACGAGATACGCTGTAGAAAACGCCTTCCTTTTTCAAATTCGGCTCGGATCCATCCAGGTTCAGACAATAGATAGAAAGACCAAGCATAGTTTAAACCTTCTCGGCGCTGGCAGTCTCAAGAATTTGTCAATTCTTATCGATACATCTCAAAAATTGGTCCAAATCAAACAAAAAGCCGCTTCACCAGGAAGACGGCTTGAAAAAACTATTTATCCCATGAGCAATATAAGCGACAATCGCTAAATTAATTAATTATGATTGAAATAACCTAATATATCCATAGAGCCCGGGATTTGACCAAGAGCTGTCACAGTATATTTACCAGGCTTGAACAAACGTGCCACGAAGTCTTGAAGTTCCTCGAGAGTAATTTTTTGAATATCACTGATAATTTCATCCAGAGAAACATATCTGCCGTAATATATTTCACCTTTAACTATTCGGCTTATTCTAGATTCGGCTGACTCATTCGAGATGATAATAGTTCCTCGAAGTTGGTTCTTGGCGTTCTGGAGTTCGTCACGGGTAATAGAATTAGTCACTTTGTGGGTTTCCTGAGCTATAACGTCAACCAACTCTTCAAATCTATCTGGTTCGGTACTCGCGTAGATTCCAACCATACCGGTATCAGAAAAAGTCGAATAGAATGAATAAACGCTATAGGCCAGACCGCGTTTCTCTCGAATTTCCTGAAAAAGTCGCGAACTCATGCCACCACCAAAAAGCACACTAAAAAGATAGGCGGAGTTACGATCATCATCCTTGATATTCGGTCCTTCTACCCCAACGCACAAATGAACCTGTTCCAGATCTCTCTCGTGAATCAAAGATCCTGGCGTGATTTTAGGTTTTTGACGGATCTTGCGAGGAGAACGGTCCTTAAGTGACCATCTTCATCACCTATTATGTCCGACTAGCTTTTTATGATCCAAATTACCGGCAGCGCAGATGATCGTTTCACTAGGTCTATAATTGTCAGCCTTGAAATTGATAATTGTATCTCGATCAAAACTCAGGATATTATCTATTGAACCTATGACAGGACGTCCAAATGAATCACCACGCCAAAACCGCATGTTGAACAATTCATTTACGAAATCTTCAGGGCTGTCTTCGAGTTGGCGGATTTCCTGGCAAACTACGTGCTTTTCCCGCTCTATTTCCTCTTCTGGAAATACGGAGTTCAAATACATATCTGTCAAAACATCAGCGCCAAGTGGTAAGTCATCACTTAAAATGCGACAATAAAAAGAAGTGGACTCCTTACTTGTACAAGCATTGAAT
This sequence comes from Deltaproteobacteria bacterium, assembly GCA_023474025.1. GTDB lineage: Bacteria > Desulfobacterota > Desulfomonilia > Desulfomonilales > Desulfomonilaceae > CAJBEZ01. The sequence continues at coordinate 2,800 of JAMCYH010000176.1, read as the reverse complement.
GACCCTCCTACGCTATCGATTTCCTTGGCAATTTGGAGAGTGTCTCTATTTAGGGTTCCCTTGAACAACATATGTTCTAGAAAATGACTTATTCCACTTTGGCTATCTTCTTCGATTCTCGAACCTGACAGGACCCAAATACATAATGAAACGGATTTAAGATGGGGAAGATCCTCCGTTAGAATTCTGACACCATTGTCAAGAACTGTTTTCTCAAAAACAGAATCCTGTAGATGTATTTTGCTCGATAGTTCACTCACTATTAATCTCTGTTTAATCTAGAATTAAAGTTTATTGATTATTGATAGCGTCCTTGCGAGAAAGTTTAATTTTTCCTTGGGCATCTATGCCGATGACTTTAACCAGGACTGTTTCGCCTTCCTTTACTATATCAGAAACTTTTCTAACACGCTCGTTGGCCAACTGTGAGATATGCACTAGTCCATCAGTTCCTGGAAAAATTTCCACAAAAGCGCCGAAGTCCGTAATCTTACGAACAGTTCCTTCATAAATTTTTCCAATTTCCGCCTGTTGCGTAAGACTCTGAATAGCTTTCTTGGCTTCTTCAGCTCCCGTAACATCCACCGAAGCTATTAGGACCTTGCCGGTATCATCAACCTCAATCCTTGTCCCGGTTTCATCCTGAATGCTGCGGATTACCTTTCCTCCTGGACCAATAATATCCCTGATCTTGTCGGGGTTAACGAACATCACGTAGATACGAGGAGCATAAGGCGAAATTTCCTTACGAGGTTCAGTTAAAACTTTACTCATCTCATCTAGTATATGTTCACGACCCTGTTTGGCCTGAAATAGAGCTTCAGTAAGGACCTCTTTAGTAATCCCATCTATCTTTATGTCCATTTGAAGAGCAGTGACACCCTGACGTGTCCCGGTAACCTTGAAATCCATGTCACCATGATGATCTTCATCACCTATTATGTCCGACAAAATTGCTGTTTGAGTTTCCCCTTTAAACAACCCCATTGCGATTCCCGCAACTGGCTGTGCCAGAGGTACTCCAGCGTCCATGAGGGACAGTGAAGCTCCACAGACCGTAGCCATTGAGGATGATCCGTTTGATTCCAGAATTTCTGACACCACACGTATCGTGTAAGGAAAATCTTCGTCATTGGGAAGAAGGTAAGCGACAGCGCGTTCGGCAAGGGCCCCATGACCAACTTCTCTGCGAGATGGTCCACGCAAAAATTTAACCTCGCCGACAGAAAACGGAGGGAATTTGTAATGAAGCATAAAGGATTTGTAACTTGATCCCTCAAGCGCTTCGACTTTCTGTTCATCAGAGGAAGTTCCAAGAGTTACCACCACAAGAGCCTGTGTTTCGCCCCGTGTAAACAAGGCGCTACCATGAGTCCTGGGTAGAACTCCTACTTCACACGAAATATTTCGAATGTCTTTAAAACCACGCCCGTCAATTCTCACATTCTGTTCAAGAATTTTGTTGCGGACATAAAAGCGTTCCAATTCTTCAAAATAAAGCATGATTTCCGAGTGTCGTAACTGGAATTCCTCACCGAGATCCCTCAAAGCTTCTGAAGATATCTGATTAAGGACTTCCCTTCGTTCCAATTTTGCCGGAATTTTTAAAGCTTCGTCAATTTTGAAACCGAAGTCGGACTTTATTTTATCGAACAACGCTTCATCCCGAAGTTTGGGTGAAACTTCCCGTTTGGGTTTACCGACGGCAGCCCGAAGATTTTCCTGAGCTTCTACGATTTTGAGAACTTCCCCGTAAGCAGCGTAAATGGCGTCCACAATGACCTGTTCCGGAACGCGGTCAGCGCCCCCTTCGACCATTACTATGCCCTTGCGAGACCCCACAACTATGAGATTAAGATCCGAATAAGAATCTTCCAGGGGAGTCGGATTAATTATAAAGGCCCCTTCAACCCGACCGATCCGGACCGCGCCTATTGGCCCGTTAAATGGGACGTCTGAAATATGTAACGCCGCGGATGCGCCGTTGATAGCCATCATGTCCGGTTCGTTCTCACCATCTGAGGACAAAACGGTGGCAATTATCTGGGTTTCTGAAACAAAGCCGCTTGGGAAAAGAGGCCTAATAGGCCGATCAATAAAACGAGCGGTCAATATTTCCTTTTCCGTAGGTCGCCCTTCTCGTTTGAAAAAACCACCCGGAATTTTCCCGGCAGCATATGTCATTTCTAAGTAATCGACAGTCAGAGGGAAGAAATCTACGCCTTCTCTACCCTTTTTCTCAGCCACTGTAGTGACTAACACAACTGTTTCACCGGTCTGGACAAGGACGGAACCGGAAGCCTGTTTAGCGAGGCGTCCCGTTTCAAATGTCATTTCCTTTCCTGACACAGTACAAGTAGTCCTGTGCGCCATACTGTTTATTGATCCTCTCTAGAATTTACTAAATACAGGCGCATGTCCAAAACCGAATTGTGGGCAAGACACCAGCTATTTCCTAATTCCTAATTCACCAATTATAGTTTTATACCGATCAACATTCTTCGATTTCAAATAATCAAGTAAACGCCGCCTTTGCCCCACTAATTTGAGCAAGCCCCGGCGAGAATGATGATCCTTCTTGTGAATCTTGAAATGCTCCGTCAGATATCCAATTCTTTCGCTGAGTAATGCTATTTGAACTTCTGGAGAACCAGTATCTGAAGAGTGTATTCGAAATTTTTCAATAATCGATTTCTTTTTCTCACTCTCGAAAGCCAATTTCCAATCTCCTCTTCTGCGATTTGAATGAGTCCATAAAGTTAATCAAAAATTAATAGCACACGCTATAATCAATGTAAAG